>JBIIZX010000455.1:0-3208 GCA_044346055.1 Burkholderiaceae bacterium
ACGACCTGTTGCGTGCCTACTATCCGGTTGCACCCAAGGAACTGGTCGGCGACCTCAGCCTCGAGCAGTTCATCGAGCAGACGCGCAAGCGCCGCCGCGGTTTTGCATCGAGCGAAGTGGTGCGCCAGCACAGCGGCCGCTGGCTGTTGATGACCGATGCGCAAACCGCCAGCGGCGGCATCGTGAGTATTCGCATCGACGTCACCGAGCACCGCCTGACGGACCTCGAACTGCGGCATCGCCGCCGCGTGGCCGACGAGATCGGAGATCTGACCTTCGATTGGTTCTGGCGCCAGGACGCTGAGGGCCGGTTTGTCGAACTGTCTGGCTCGGTGCAGGCCAGCTTTGGCTATCCGTCGGAGCAGTTGCTGGGCAAGAAGCGGACGGAGATCGTCGGCTTTAACGCCGACCCCGCCGAGCTGGCCGCCTATCTGGCGCGGGTGGCTGCGCGCGAGCAGTTTCCGTGGTTTCGCTATCGCTGTTTGAACGCAGCCGGCAAGCCAATCTGGATCGCGGTGACAGGCAAGCCCTTGTTCGATGCCAAGGGCGAGTTCCTGGGCTACTTCGGGGCTGGACGCGACGTCACCGAGCGCGAATCGACCATCGCCGCACTACGCCTATCTGAGGAGCGCCTGCGCGCGCTCACGGCGCTGGCCACCGAGTGGTACTGGGAAACCGACGCCGATCTGCGCTTCAAGGTGGTCAAGGGGCCGAGCGAGGATGCGCGCGTGCTCGAAGGCGATCTGCGCGGCAAGACGCTCGCCTTCCTCGGCACGCACGAGCGCGTGCACCTGGACTGGACGCAATTGCGCAGGCTGTTGGAACGCCGCGAAGGCTTTCGGCGGCTGCCGTTTCGCGTCCAGGGCAATGACGGCGCCTCGTCGTACTTCGAGACCTCGGCCGAGCCCGTGTTGCTGCATGGCCAGTTCGTGGGCTACCGTGGCCTGGCTTGGGATGTGACCGAGCGCGAGACACTGCTGGCGCGGGTGACCGACAGCGAAGCGCGGTTCCGCGCGCTCAGTGAGCTGTCATCCGACTGGTACTGGGAGACCAATGGCGAGGGCAAGCTGTCGAACGTGCGACAAGGCACCAATGCGCGCCGCCAGGATCCGCTGACGCTCGTTGGTCGCACTTTCTGGGAAATGGACCACGAGCTCATCCAGCCCGCGAGTTGGGACGAGCATCGCGCGCTGCTGGCCGAGCGCAAGCCGTTCAGGGATTTGCTCGTGCGGCGCTGGAAGGACAGCGGCGCGCCGGTTTACACGCTCATCAGCGGCGACCCGGTATTTGATCCCACTGGCGAGTACCGCGGCTACCGCGGTGTGGGCAAGAACATCACCGAGCAGGTGCGCGCGCAGGAGCGCATCGAGCGGCTGGCAACCATCGACCCGCTGACGCAACTGGCAAATCGGCAGAGCTTCGATGAGCGCGCGCAGCGCATATTGGGAGGCGCCTATGCCGAAGGGCGGCAGTGCGCGCTGCTGTTCCTCGACCTCGACAATTTTCGCCTGCTCAACAATGGCTATGGCCACCGGGTGGGCGATCGCATGCTCTCGATCGTCGCCAGCCGCATGCGGGCGGTGGTGGGCGAGCCCAACCTGCTGGGCCGCCGTGGCGGCGATGAACTCGTGGTGCTGCTGGTCGATGTGCCGCGCCCCGAGCGCGCCGTTGAAGTGGCGCAGCAACTCATCAAGTCGATTTCCGAGCCCGAGCGCATTCTCGGCATGGAAGTCAGCGTCACGCCCTCGATCGGCATCGGCTTTTTTCCGACCGATGGCGTCGACCTCGATTCGCTGCTCAACGCATCGGATGCGGCGATGTATCAAGCCAAGGAAGGCGGCCGCAAGACTTACGCGTTTTATACGCCGGCGGTGGCGCGGCGTGTCGACCTTCGGTTGCGCCTGGAGCACCGCTTGCGCAAGGCCGTGGAGGCGCGCGACTTTCGCCTGTTCTACCAACCGCTGGTGTCGCTCGCCGACGGCAAGATGATCGGTGCCGAGGCGCTGATCCGCTGGAAGGACGCCGAGCTTGGCGAGATCTCGCCGGGCGAGTTCATCCCGATCGCCGAGGAAAGCGGGCTCATCATCGGGCTCGGTGACTGGGTCATCCGCGAGGCCGCGCGTGCGCGCCACGTGTGGCGCACGCTGGGCCTCGACCTGCCGCCGGTGGCGATCAACTTTTCCGGCGTGCAGCTGCGCCAGCTGGGCTGCGTTGAAAGCCTGCTCGACGTGCTGAACGAGAGCGAGGTCCCGGCTGGTGACGTGGAGATCGAAGTTACCGAGACGGGCCTGCTGGATACCAGTGCCGTCGCGCGCGAGAACCTGATCCGACTGCGCAACGCCGGTGTGAAGATCGCGCTCGACGACTTTGGCGTCGGCTTTTCGTCGCTGTCGCACCTGCGCGACCTGCCGATCCACCGCCTGAAGATCGATCGCAGCTTCACGGTGGAGTGCATGCGTGATGCGCGCACGCTCACGATCGTCAAGGCCGTGAT
Source organism: Burkholderiaceae bacterium (assembly GCA_044346055.1). GTDB lineage: Bacteria > Pseudomonadota > Gammaproteobacteria > Burkholderiales > Burkholderiaceae_F > JALHMQ01. Next base: position 2,495 of record JBIIZX010000455.1, read on the forward strand.
CGAGATGGCGCGCTCGCTCGGCATCGCGGTGACTGCGGAGGGCATCGAGACCCAGGCGCAGCAGACCTGGATGCAGCACCTGGGCTGCGATTCGGCGCAGGGTTATCTGTTCGCCCGGCCGATGCCCGCCGATGACTTTCTCAAGCTGTTCCTGGACAAGAAGGGCGTCGGTCGCGAGCGGTCGTTGATGCACTGAGGGTTCGCTTTGCGTGTACGCGAGGCCTTCGGCCTCGCACGTGCACGCAAAGCGCTAGGGCGTGTTGGACAGCGCTGGCGGAGCCAGACGCTGTTCAAGCGTGTCGCCGCTCTCGCGTTGCTTTGCATCGACGGAGTCGAAGGTCCGCGCCCCTTGGGCGCTTGGCGTCGACTTCACACTCAACCACCAAGGGCAACGGTCGCAGCAAGCGGTTTGCGCGGTTCCAGCTGCGGTTGCTGTTGCTTTTCATTCGCTCTCGCATCTCGCGCGCGGCGATGCGGAGCGGTTCGCGCAGGGGCCCGATGCGGCGGGCGTCAAATCTGCGGAGCGCTTGCGGGCAATTGGGTCTTCGCAAGTTGCCGCTCCCGGTCAGTCAGCGCGGCCGCATTCATCAAGTTTTCGGCCCGCAGGTCATGTCCGAGGCAGCAGTACGCCCGCTGCAAGAAAAGCCCCCGGAGCGAGCCGCCCCGCGTCGCTGGTGAACTCGTTGCGCTACGCACCGACCACTCACCGCCCTC
>JBIIZX010000456.1:0-3197 GCA_044346055.1 Burkholderiaceae bacterium
CGACTACCGGTTCCGCGGCGCCCCGCTCATGATCGGCGGCAACTTCAACCTCACACCTGCCTTTGACACCCGCGAGTCGGCCACGCAGGTGACCGAGCAGGGCCGCAAGCGCGTGTTCGACCTGTATGCGCAATGGACCTTCAATCCGCAATGGCGGCTGCGCTTCAGCCTGAGCAACATCGCGCCGTAGGACTACCTCACCGGCAACACGATTCTGGTCGACCCGTCGACGCAGGAAGCGTCGCGCACCCGGCAGCCGAGCTACCTGTCGTATCGATTGCGGCTGGAAGCGCGGCTGTAGGCACGCGGGCTACGGCTGCGAGCACTCGCGGTGCACGTGTGCTCATTCCACTTCTAATTCATTCCGACAAAGAAGGCACGTCATTCCCGCGCAAGCGGGAATCCAGGGTCGTTTGCGAAAGCTGCTCGGTTCCCGCTTTCGCGGGAACGACAAAGCGACCTTGGAGATCTGGAAATCGAATCAGGTGTCCTCTGCCGACGACGCGCCCGCAAGCTGCGCGCGCAACTCGCAGATCTCTGCGTCCGACAGCAGGCCCGCGGTGTGCAGCGCCGTGGCCATTTGCAGCAGCTCCTGCGCGCTGTTGCCGACCAGCCGCGGCTGCGCTGACACCTCGGCCTGCACGGCATCGGCCAACAGTCGCTCGCCCGCACGTGCCCGCTCGCGCGCCTCGGGTGAGATCCAGAAATTTGGAGCGAGAAGGTTGCGGCGCATGGCGGTTGATCAGACGCAGCGCCCGCCATCGACTTCCAGGCAGGTGCCCGTGACGAAGGCCGCGTCGTCGCTGGCATAGAACACGCAGGCACTGGCAATGTCTTCGGGCTTGCTGAAGCGTCCCAGCGGAATCGTCGCCAGGAACTTCTTGCGGTTCTCCGGCGTGTCCGGCATGCCCATGAACTCTTCGAGCAGGCCCGTTTCGCCAATCACCGGATTGACGCAATTCACGCGGATCTTGTCGGGGCCGAGTTCGGCGGCCATGCCCTTGCTCGTCGTGATGACCGCGCCCTTGGTGCCGTTGTACCAAGTGAGGCCTGGCCGCGGCCGCACGCCCGCAGTGGACGCGATGTTGATGAAGCTGCCGCCGCCCTGGCTGCGAAAGTAGGGGACCATGTGGATCGCGGTCCAGTAGATCGACTTCACGTTGACGGCGTAGATGCGATCGAAGGTGGCCTCATCGACTTCGAGCAAGGGGCGGTTGCGGTGCGTGGTGCCGGCGTTGTTGACCACCACGTCAAGCTTGCCGAAGTGTGCCAGCGCCGCCGCCAGCAGCGCCTTCACATCCGCCGACTGCGTCACGTCGCCATGCACATACTGCGCACGGCCGCCCTTGCGGCGGATCTGCGCCGCAACTGCCTCGCCGCTGTCGCCTGCGATGTCATTGACGATCACCGCGCAGCCTTCCTGCGCAAAGCGCTCGGCGATGCCCTTGCCGAAGCCGGAGGCGGCACCCGTGACGATGGCGACTTTTCCTGCGAGACGACTCATTGCAACTCCTTCAGTTCGAGCTCCATACGCTCGGCTGCGCTCTGCCAGGCAGCACTCTGTCGCGCGTGCGGTTCCGTCGCCCCGGCGTAGGCCGGGGCCCAATTGTCTTCACGTCCTTGCCACACACCATGCAAATTGGGCCCCGGCCTACGCCGGGGCGACGCCGCGAAAGCGAGACCCGACTCCCGACTCCCGACTCCCGACTCACTCAGCCATGCTTGATCGCAATCGTCTTCAGCGTCGTGAATCCAAACAGCGCTTCAAAGCCCTTCTCGCGCCCATAGCCGCTCGACTTCACGCCGCCAAAGGGCAGCTCGATGCCGCCGCCCGCGCCATAGTTGTTGATGAACACCTGCCCGCAGCGCAGCCGGCGCGCCATGCGCATCTGGCGCGCGCCGTCTTGCGTCCACACACCAGCAACGAGGCCGAAGGCGGTGCCGTTGGCCAGGCGCAGCGCCTCGTCCTCGGCATCGAAGGGCAGGGCGGCGAGCACGGGGCCGAAGATCTCCTCCTGTGCAATGCGGTGCTGGGGCGGCACGTCGCGCAGCAGCGTGGGCGCCTGATAGAAGCCGGACTGCGGCGCATCGTCGGCAACCGTGCCTTGCGCGGCGATGGCGATGCCATCGACCTGCGCTTGCGACAGGTAGTCCCACACGCGTTGCAACTGGCTCTGGCGGATCAGCGGGCCGAGGTCGAGATCGGCCAGCGCCGGCCCCACCCGCAGCCGACTGATCGCCTCGCCCACGCGCGCCAGCACAGCTTCGTACACCGGGCGTTGCACCAGCAGCCGGCTGCCCGCGGAACAGGTCTGCCCGGCGTTCTGCACGATGGCATTGACCACCACCGGCACCACCTCGTCGAGCGCCGCATCTTCAAACACGATCTGCGGGCTCTTGCCGCCGAGTTCGAGCGTCACCGGGCAGTGATGCAACGCCGCCGCCTGCGCCACCGCGGTGCCGGTGGCTGGTGAGCCGGTGAAGCTGATGTGATCGATGCCCGCATGCGCGGCCAGCGCCGCACCGGCCTCGCTGCCCAGGCCCGTCACGATGTTGAGCGCACCCGGGGGCAGGCCGACTTCGGCCGCGAGTTCAGCCACGCGCAGCAGCGACAGGCAGGCATCTTCGGCCGGCTTGACCACGCAGGCATTGCCCGCGGCGAGCGCAGCACCTACGCTGCGGCCGAAAATCTGCAGCGGGTAGTTCCAGGGAATGATGTGCCCGGTGACGCCATGCGGCTCGCGCACGGTGAGCACGGTCATGCCGGCGCTGCACGGAATGGTCTCGCCGTGCAGCTTGTCAGCCGCGCCCGCGTAGTACTCAAAGTAGCGCGCCAGCGCTACTGCGTCCGCGCGGCCCTGCTTGAGTGGCTTTCCCGTGGTGCGAGATTCCAGGTGTGCAAGTTCTTCTGCATGGTCGATCACGCACTGCGCCAGCTTTGCGAGCAGGCGGCCGCGCTCGACCGCCGGAGTGCGGCCCCACATGCCTTGGCCGCAGTCACCAAAGGCGTGGCGGGCGGCGCGCACCGCCGCGTCGATATCGAGCGCCGTGCCGCGCGCAATGCTGGCGAAGGGTTTGCCATCGGAGGGATCGAGCACAGGCAACGTCTGCCCGCCGCTGGCCCCAAGCCAGCGATTGCCGATGAACAACTGCCCTGCGCGGCTGGTCGATGCGCCGTCCATGCTGTGCTCTCCCTG
>JBIIZX010000457.1:0-3193 GCA_044346055.1 Burkholderiaceae bacterium
GAGCAATCGCGCGGCATGAAGATCGCCGTGCCGAATGCGCACCCGAAGGAGAGGGCGGCGTTCGACCGCGGCCGCTATCTGTTCTACATGCGCGGCGGGCCGTATGACTTCGCCTGCTCCACCTGCCACGGTGTCGACAACCAGCGCATCCGCCTGCAGGACCTGCCGAACTTCGAGAAGACCGAGGCCGCCCAGCGCGCCTTTGCCCAGTGGCCCGCCTACCGAGTCTCACAAGGCGCGCTGCGCACCATGCAGTGGCGCATCAATGATTGCTTCCGGCAGCAACGCTTTCCGGAGCCCGTGTTCATCTCCGAAGGCACGATCGACCTGATCCACTACCTTGGCGTGCGCGCCAACGGTGGAACGATGGATTCACCTTCGATCAAGCGCTGATCAGGCACCTGGAGACACGCATGAAAACGTCCTACAAGGCCGCACTCGCCGTTGCCTGCGCCACGGCGCTCGCCGGCTGCGCCTCCATGCTGTACTCGCCGCCCACCGAGCAGGAAACGCTGGCGGTGATCAAGGCGAGCTTCAAGGACCGCGGCATCGCCAAGGTTGACCGGCTCAACCAGAGCGAGTTGCAGAAGCTGTGCACGCAGTACAAGAACGATCCGCCCAAGGATGTGCGCGAGCGGCTCGAAAAGGCCGCCCTTGCCGCGGTGAAGTACCCGGCGGATGGCAAGTTCCTGGGCGACTGGCAACAAGGCGAGCGGATCGCGCAATCTGGCGTTGGCATGCAGTGGACCGACACTGCAACCACCGTGAACGGCGGCAACTGCTATGCGTGCCACCAGATCAGCAAGGCCGAGATCTCCTTCGGCAACATCGGCCCGTCGCTGTACAACTACGGCAAGCTGCGCGGCAACAGCGAAGCGGTGGTCAAGTACACATGGGCCAAGATCTGGAACACGCACAGCTTCAACGCCTGTTCTTCGATGCCCCGTTACGGTGATGCGAGCATCCTGAGCGAGGAGCAGATCCGTCATGTGATGGCGCTGCTGCTCGATCCGCAGTCGCCTGCCAACAAGTGAACTGAACGGCGCCGCGCGGCCAGTGCCTGCGCGGCACCGCTTCTCGCCGGACCTTCATATGCCGTTTTCGATCCGCCGCCGCCACCTGCTGGCGGGAGCGGTTGGCTTGCTGCCGCTCGCGTTGCTCGCGCAGCCGGCCGAGAGCGTGGACTGGAAGGACGTGCGCCTGCTGGACGGGCGCGTGCTGCCGGCCTCGCAGCTGGCGCAGCGCACGGTGGTGGTCTACATGTGGGCTTCATGGTGTCCGTTCTGCGCCAGACAGAGCCCGATGATCCAGTGCCTGCATGCCGAGCAGTCGCGCAGTCCCGACGGCCTGCTGGTGCTGGGCTACACGATCGACCGGACTGAAAAGGCGGCGACTGATTACCTTGCCAAGCACGGCTACAGCTTTGCCAGTGCCATGGCTGGGCCGCAGGTAGAACAGTGGTTCGGCAAGCGCCGCACGCTGCCGGAAATCTATGTCATCAAGCGTGGCCGGGTGGTTTTCAGGGAGAGCGGCGAGATGTTCGCGGAAGACGTCGCTGCACTGGCGCGATTTGCAAAGTCGTGAGACATGAAACGTGAACTTTGAAGGGTGTGACGGGGGCGACGTTTCACTTTTCACGTTTCATGTTTCAGCATCGAGGGAGATCAAATCATGTCCATGAGCCGCCGCGAGTTCACGCAGGTGCTGGCGCTCGCAGCAGCCGCGGGCTTTCCGCTGTCCAGTCGTGACGTGCTGGCGCAGCAGCCGGCAGCCGCCGCGCGCATGTACGACGTGCCGCGCTTTGGCAACGTGAGCCTGCTGCACTTCACCGACTGCCACGCGCAGCTGCTGCCCATTTACTTTCGTGAGCCGAGCGTGAACATCGGTGTCGGCGACTCGTTCGGCCAGCCGCCGCATCTGGTGGGCGAGGCGCTGCTCAAGCACTTTGGCATCGCCCCGGGCACGCGCGAGGCCCATGCCTTTACCTTCCTTGACTTTGAGTCAGCCGCCCGGACCTACGGCAAGGTCGGCGGTTTTGCGCACCTGGCCACGCTCGTCAAGCGCCTGAAGGCGAGCCGCCCCGGTGCGCTGCTGCTCGATGGCGGCGACACCTGGCAAGGCTCGGGCACGGCGCTATGGACCAATGCGCAGGACATGGTCGATGCCTGCAAGCTGCTGGGCGTCGACGCGATGACCGCGCACTGGGAGATGACCTATGGCATGAAGCGGGTCGCTGAGATCGTCGAGAAGGATCTGAAGGGCAAGATCGACTTCGTTGCGCAGAACATCCAGACCAATGACTTTGGCGACCAGGTGTTCCCGCCCTATGTGATCAAGGACATCAATGGCCCAGGCGGAAACGTCAGGGTGGCGATCGTCGGCCAGGCCTTCCCGTACACGCCCATTGCCAACCCTCGCCACATGGTGGCGGACTGGGCCTTCGGCATCAAGGACGACGTGATGCAAAGGCACGTCGACGAGGCGCGGTCCAAGGGCGCGCAGGTGGTCGTTGTGCTCAGCCACAACGGCATGGACGTCGACCTCAAAATGGCCTCGCGCGTGCGCGGCATCGACGCCATTTTGGGCGGGCATACGCACGATGGTGTGCCGCAGCCCACAGTTGTCAAGAACGCGGGCGGGCAGACGCTGGTCACCAACGCCGGCAGCAACGGCAAGTTCCTCGCGGTGCTGGACCTCGACGTCAAGGGCGGCAAGGTCGCGGGCTACCGCTACAAGCTGCTGCCCATCTTCTCCAACCTGCTGCCGGCGGATGCCGAGATGGCTGCCTACATCAAGCGCGTGCGCGCGCCCTATGAGAGCCGCCTGAACGAGCGCCTGGCGGTCACCGAAGGGCTGCTTTATCGGCGCGGCAACTTCAATGGCACCTTTGATCAGCTGATCCTCGATGCGCTGATGGCCGTCCGCGGCGCGGAGATCGCCTTCTCGCCGGGCTTTCGGTGGGGCACCACACTGCTGCCCGGGCAGGACATTTTCATGGAGCACGTGCTCGACCAGACCGCGATCACTTATCCAGCCACCACGGTGAACGACATGAGCGGCGAGATGCTCAAGACCGTGCTCGAAGACGTGGCCGACAATCTGTTCAACCCCGATCCCTACCTGCAACAGGGTGGCGACATGGTGCGCGTGGGCGGTCTTCAATACGCGATCGACCCGCTGGCAAAGATGGGCG
>JBIIZX010000458.1:0-3182 GCA_044346055.1 Burkholderiaceae bacterium
CGTGTCGCGCTGGGTGTATGGATCATTGACCTTCTCCACCTTCACGATGCGGCCGTCGGCCGGCGAGAGCACGGCATTGGCCTGCGCGGGCACCACGCGCGGCGGATCGCGAAAGAACTGGATGCAGAAGATCGCAACGATCCAGACCGGCAGCGACCAGAGGAAGCCAGCCAAGGTCCACACCAGCACGGCGGCGATCACCGAGCCTGCAATGAATGGCCAGCCTTCACGGGCGAGCAGCGGATGCGGATAAGTCGACACGGATACAGGGCTCCTGGCGCCGAGGCTGCAAAGGCGCCTCCCGGGCTGGCCGTATGGTATCCGAGGGATCAGGGAAAACCTCGCCGGACCGTGCCGGGCGATGCAGAGCGTTCCGACCGCACCTGGTCCTAAGTCCGTCGCCTTAACTGTCTACTTGGGCTGGCGCAGTCGGGCTGTCCCAGGCTAGGCATCACTCCCCAGGACGACGAATGGGCTGACTACTGCAAAGGCAGCAGCCGCACGCGCCCCGTGACGGTCATCTGCTGCAGCGAGCGGCCAGCGTCGAACTTCGGCTCGGCCACCTGATCGCTGGCGACCATGGATGAGGCGCGGGCCTTTAGCAATGGCTGTGCGGCTGACAACGGCGTCGCCCATGCTGATGAAGCAGCTCAATCAGCGCCGCAGATGTGGTCCGCCTGAGCGCCGGGTTGGGCGGCCGACATTGACAAGTAGTGCGCAGCAAGGCGGTTTTCCCTCAGCACCGCGTGCTGAATAGTCTGTCAATTACAGACAGATTCAGCGTCCTTCCAAAACTTGGGGTTGAGACTTTGCTTCTGACAGCTCTCTATCGCGTCGATTATTGCCGACAATAACTCTAGCTTCAATGGGTATAGGCCCTGAGCTTTTACCTCTACAAGACGCGCTGTCTTTATATCTTTAACGTAGGCGTCTATCGCTGGAAAATCAAAGCGCACATAAGTCGCTGTACGCTTGCCGCCGATTGAGTCCCCGACGGCCAATACCTTGCCTGTGGCGACGTGCTTGCTGTTCAAATACAAATAGGCTGGCGCCTCTTGTATGCCTGACTCCAAACGCCGATCCCGAGATACGACACCCAAAAACCATTCTCCGCCACGATAGGTTCCCGCCAACACAGTCATCTCTTGGCCACTTGCCCCCGCTGGCCTTGCTGAGCAAGTTACCAAGCCGCCTCTGTCGACGGCTTCGATCTTCCACCCCGGTATGCTTGGCAATTCAACCTGCAGCGTTGACAAAAAGGCTCCCGCCCTTCCTGAACACGTTGCCGATGCCGCATTCGCTTTAAGGCCAGTAGCAAGCAGTGCAAAGGCAAAGAAAACGACGGCTTTAGGTAACGAGATGCCAAAGGGTCGCCTAGGATGTGCCAATTAGTGGCCTCGTGTGATCTGGTTTCAAGTCCTAGCAGGTGGGTTGCCTGCATGACTCTGTAAATTGTAAGGAGCCCAACCGTCTGCTGGTGGCTGGCGCAGTCGGGCTGTCCCAAGCTGGGGATCACTCCCCAGGACAACGAATGCGCTGACTACGGCAACGGCAGCAGCCGCACGCGCCCCGTGACGGTCATCTGCTGCAGCGAGCGGCCAGCGTCGAACTGCGGCTCGGCCACCTGATCGCTGGCAAGCATGGGTGCGGCGCGGGCCATCATCGCCATCGGTCGCACGGCATCCTGCACGCCGAAGTTGAGCTCTTCGGTGCGCAGCCGCCCCGGCGGCACGTTCATCGCCTGCGCCACTGCGGCCACGCGGGCGTTCAGACTTGCGACGGAGCGTTGAATGAGTTCGGCCTCCACCCGCTCGCGCGCTGGGCGTGACAGGCGAAAGTCGATGCCGCCAAGTGCGAGCAGTGACTGCGCTGCCGCCACCGTGCGTGGCAGGCCGGCCAGATCGGACGTGCGCAGCGTGACCACTTGCCGCACGCGCCAGCCGGTGACCTTGCGGCCTTCCTTGCTGTAAATCGGATAGCTCATGTAGCCGGCGGTCTCCACCTGCCCCTTGGGATCGGCGCGCTTGATCTGCGCAACCGATTCGGCCACGCGCTGATTGACCAGCGACTGCGCCCTGGCCAGATCGGCGTCCTGGGCCTCGAAGTAAAAGCTGGCGACCGCCTCGTCATTGGGCACTTCAATCTCGGCGTTGCCGGTCATGAGCACGAGCGTGCCGTCGGCTCGCTGTGCGTTGGAGACAGCTGGCGCTTGGGCCGCCGCAATGGAGCACACGGCCGTCAGGAGCGAGGCAAGGAAGAACGAACGGAACATGGGCGCAGTCCCTTGAGAGTTGGTGATGGGACTGTAAACGGCCAAGAGGCCGGAGCGGGGTCAACGCGGCAGGCGCGAGGGCAAAATAACCACCGACTACACCGACCACTTCGAGGGCGCCGAGAACTGGGCTTTGTTCCTTGCCGTCTCGGTGCCCTCGGCTTGCTCTGCGGCGGACCCCGCTCGCATGTGTCCGTCCCGCTGAGCGGGGCGATCGCTTACAAGCTCTCGCCCGCGCCCGTTAGTTGCGGGAACGATCAACGAGCCGATTGGCCTTGATCCACGGCATCATCGCCCGCAGCTTTTCCCCCACCTGCTCAATCGGGTGCTCTGCCATCAGGCGCCGCTTGGCGGTCAGCGTAGGCGCACCGGCGCGGTTTTCCAGGATGAACATCTTGGCGTACTCGCCGGTCTGGATGCGCTCGAGCGCCTTCTTCATCGCCTGCTTGGTCTGCGGCGTGATGATCTCAGGGCCAGTGACGTACTCGCCGAACTCCGCATTGTTCGAGATCGAGTAGTTCATGTTGGCGATGCCGCCCTCGTACATGAGGTCGACGATGAGCTTCAACTCATGCAGGCACTCGAAGTACGCCATCTCAGGCGCGTAGCCGGCTTCCACCAGCGTCTCGAAACCGGCCTTCACCAGTTCGACCGCGCCGCCACACAGCACCGTCTGCTCACCGAACAGATCGGTCTCGGTTTCTTCGCGGAAGTTGGTCTCGATGATGCCGGCCTTGCCGCTGCCGATTGCCGTGGCATACGACAGCGCGATCTCGCGCGCCGCGCCCGACACATCGCGATGCACCGCGATCAGCGACGGCACGCCGCCGCCCTGGGTGTAGGTCGAGCGCACCGTGTGGCCTGGCGCCTTGGGCGCCACCATGATCACGTCCAGATCCTCGCGCGGCGT
>JBIIZX010000065.1:0-10710 GCA_044346055.1 Burkholderiaceae bacterium
GAGCAGGTTGGCCGAGCCGGTGAGAAGAAAGCGCCCGGGCCGGCGGTCGCGGTCTATGGCCCGCTTCACCGCCGTCAGCAGGCCCGGCTCGCGCTGGACCTCGTCGAGCGTGAGCGGATCGTCGCCTCCCAGCAGGGCCTCGGGATCGCGGCGCGCCGCGTCACGCACGTCGAAGTCGTCCAGCGACCGATAGCGCCGTTCGCCCGGCACCAGCTGCTCGACCAAGGTGCTCTTGCCGGTCTGCCGTGCACCGGTGAGCACCACGGCCGGCATCACGCGCAGCCGCGCGGCGAGCGCGTCATCGACCAGGCGGGGCAGGGTCTTCACGGCATGGATGATATTCATTCATGTTGCGGATTGGCAAGCCCGGCGCGCCGCTTCTGACCGCCGCAGCGAGCCGGCGTGGCTGGTCGCGATGATCGGCCGCCTCGACGCCGAGGTCCGCGCCTGCCACGCGCACGCGTGCTAAGACCCGTCCAGAGTGATCGGCCCGCCAAGGGCGGCCGCGCCCGAGAGCGCGGCGTGTGAACGCGACGACACAGTGGGCAAAGGCGACGTCCTCTGAGCCGCTTCGGTCAGCGTCGGCGCGTTCGGGTTGGGGGGGAGGCGGCATCAGCTCAGGCGTGGACAGCTCGTGCGTGGGCTGGCTGGGCGGTATCGGGCCGTTTCGCGAGCGTCCGAGCTCGAAACCAGCGTACACGGTCGGTTGCCCGCCGCCCGTGATAGGTATCTCCGCGCGCGCGAATGGCGTGAGACGCATACTGCCCAGGGGAATGTCTCTGCTGCTCATGGTCACGCCCAGCTGCGCCTGGAGGCCGTTGCGCACATCGATGCTCTGCCCGCGCGCCTGCTGTCCGGCGAAATCGAGCGCGCTCGTAGTGGCCATCGGCAGGAAAGCGGTCGCATCCACGCGAACTCCGACAGGCCAGCCCCTGGGCGTCACCCGTCCCTCGACGGTCACGACCGGGCCTAGGGTCCCCACGGCCGCGAGCTGCAGCTGCTTCGGTGTCGCGATCTGCGTCGTCCCATAGGTAGTCTCTACGCGCGAATTACCCACGCTCCCTCCCGCTCCCGCAAAAACCGCAAGCGAGCCCGGAACCACATCATGAAAGAATCCGATGGCTGCCGAGCCCGTCACGGGCAGCGCGGCGCGACTTCCTTGGGGCTGCTCGGTTTGCGCCGTGAGCCCCGCCGCGACACCACCCCCGATCCACAGGGGCTGAACCCACTGCCCCCCCCCGACACGAAGCTGTCCCGACCCTGCATAAGCGATCGAAGCACGGGGGCCTTTGCTCCCGAGCACGCGCGGAGTGTCCGGCAGCGGCAGGGGCTCAGAGCTGAACTTCAGATTTCTCGCGACGAGCTCCCTCACTCTCGCTGCGATGGCAGACGGTTGAGCCAGTTCCTTCGGACTCAGTTCCAGCAGTGCGATCCGAAGGTCGCGAATGAAAGCAGGATTACGCGCCAGAGATTTCCAATCGGACGGGAGTCGGTCGGAGAGGGTTTCAGGCTGAAGTAGTACCCGATCGATCAAAGCGGACTTCTGGACAAGAGCAGAACCCGGTCCAGTCGGAATGGCTCCAGGAACCGTCGGATTTCCGGCCACCAAGCCCAAAGCCTGTGCGTACTCAAAAGCATTGGTCCCGGGTGAGAACGGTAGTCTCCCCGCCGTATTTTCCTGACCGGGAGCGACCATTGAGCGCTCTGATGGATCACCGGGCGATTGTGGTTTCGAAAGAGACACTTGGACCCTCAATGGAAGATGGTCGGGAGGCGGCAGCGGTAGTCGCAGACAGCGCAGGCTTGCGTCCGACTGCCCGTAATCGTGTGGCGGCTCCAAGCATGGAGCATCATGCGATGCACCATGCAATGACATGGGCACTTTCGCCATCATTTGCATCGTCGACCGTGCGGGGGCGCGGCCTGTACGCGACGCGGCCCCACGCGCACGCGCTCATGCCGCTGGCGGGCGGCGCGCTGATACGCGACACCGTTGGCGACGCCGATCGAGGCTGTCGTCGCGATCTGGATACTGCTGCCGCTGCGGCCCGGCTCTGCCGTACAACGCTCAGCGATGCTGTTGCGCCCGCTGCAGGCGGTCCGGCCCTGGGTGATGGTCGAGGCGTTCATGCGCGGCGAGCTGGTAGCCACCGTAAAACTGTCCTCAATGACGGCCATCGAGCCAGGCATGGGCTCGTGGGCCTTCGCTGTGACCATGGCCACGATCGCCGGACTCGGCCAGAGCTTGGTTATCCAGATCATCTGGCAAGTGCTGCGCACAAGCGCGCCCTTGCCGCGGCCCCGGCCGACGCGCTGAGCTGCCGGCAGCACGAGTGGCGCACGCTCTAAGCTCGCGCGCCCTTGCGGCCTGAGAGCCTGCGGAAAAATCGTCGCGAGCGGCCCGAGGTCGCGCTGAGCAGCGGACCCATACAGAAGTGATACGGCGAGCAGCGCAGGCGCGAGATCGGGTTGCGTAGTAATTTGTTTCACAGGCTCTCAATCGACGTCGGCCTGCTTCGTGACGATGTTGTAGCTGCAGCGCTTTGCTGCGCCGTCGCGACCCTGCAGGCGCAGCAGCCAGATCGGCCCGCCAACATAGCGTTGCGCCTCCACCAGGGGCTCGGTCTGGCCAAGCTCGCGAGCGCGCGCAAGACAGGCATCGCGCGCTGCCGCCGCGGCCTGCACACTGACCATGCGTTCGTCGTCCAGCACATAGCTGCGCGTCACGTCCGTGCAATCGCGGCTGGCCATCGGAGCGTCGGCCGCGCGCTCGCACACGGTGACCTGCACCTGACCCGTGTCGATGCTGACCGCCTTCACTGGCACGCGATCGCCCAGCAGGATGGCCGGCAACGTGCGCTGGCCCTCGGGCCGGCTCAGCACGGGTGCGAGATAGACAAAGCGGCCGCTGCCGCCGCCGTCGTACAGCAGCACCACGGCGGCGTCGGTAAAGCCATCGCCGTCGATGTCACCAAAGGCGCGCGGCTCCAGCAGGCGCACTTCAATGCGCTTTTCAGGCGCGGAAAAGCGCCCGTCCTGCAGCGTGAAGCTTTGCCGGCTACCGGTGTCGATGGTGTAGGTGAGACCCGGCAAGGCATTGACAAGTGCAACGGGTTGCGCGAGCACGGGCGCGCTGAAAACGGCCAGCACGGTGAGAAGGCGGCGGATGCCGTATCTCGTCTTGCTGAGCTTCATCTTGCTGAGCTTCATCGCGCTGGACTTCCTCGTGCTGTGTTTCATCGCGCTGTGTTTCATCGTTCTGTGTTTCAACGCGCCATCACTTGAGGGTAAAGTCAACCCGCGTAGGCGCGGCCTTGGCATTGCTGCCTTCATCGGGAACATCGATCTTCGGCTCCACCAAAAAAAGCCGTTCGCGCGGCACCTTGGCCTGCTGTTCGAGATGATTGCGCACGGCGGCGGCGCGCGCGTTGGCCAGGATGCGCAGCTCGGAGGGCGTGACCGCGATCGACTCGAGCAGCAGTTGCTCCATTTCCGCCGCCGGCAGCGTGCGCGCGATGCCGATCGCGTTGCGTGGCTTCTTCACCACCTTGTCGTCGGCATACACAGCGGCGAGCAAGGCGTTGCGCTCGGCGGGCTCGATGGTTACGGAGTCCGGTGCGGCCGGCGCGCCGCCCGCGCGGAGTTGCTGGCGCACCTTGGCCGCGCGCAAGCGCGCCTCAAGCTGCGCGCGCTTCACGCCCTCTGTGTCGGCGGCGCCATAGGCGCGGCCAATGATGTCCAGACGCAGCGCCGGACGGTCGTTCAGTGCCTTGCCGAGTGTCTCGACCCGTTGCACCTGCCCTGCCCCAAGCGTGGCCACGCCGGGTGCGAAGTCGATGTAGCCGAGCTCGGCATCCGAACCAAAGGCCGCCCCCAGCAATGCAAAGGGCGAGGTCACCACCTTGGCCAGCAGGTTGACGATCACCTGCACGATGATGCCGCCGACCGAGAACTTGGGGTCGTTCAAGCTGCCCGACACGGGCAGATTGATGTCGATCTCGCCGCGCGGGTTCTTCAGCAGCGCCACCGCCAGCAGCACCGGCAGCTTGGTCGCGGTGGGGCTATCCACGCGCTCGCCAAAGGTGAGCTAGTCAAGGAACAGGTGGTTATTGGCCTTGAGCTGGTCATTGTCGAGGCGATAGCTCACCTCCATCGACAGCTTGCCCTTGGTAATGGGGTAGCCCGCGTACTTGGCCGCATAGGGCGTGAAGCGCGGCAGGTCCACGCCCTTGGTGCTGCCCTTGATGTCGAGGAACAGCTTGGGCGCTAGCGGATTGAGCGTGCCGTCGATGGTCACGGGCGCCTCGCGGTCGATGCTGCCCGCAAGTTGCAGCGTGGCGGGCTCGGTCGCATCGGAGGCGAGTGTCGTCACGCTGCCGGTGATCTCGGTCAGGTTGGCCGTGTAGTTGGGACGGATGAAGTTGTCAGTGAAGTTGATGTTGCCGCGCGTGACTTCAATGCGCTCGATGCGGATGCGCGGCCGCGGTGCGCTGTCTTGCGCAGCATCTGGCACCGTCGCTTGCGCCGCCGCTTGCACTGTCGCCGGCACCGCTGCTTGCTTGACTGCGGCATTGGCGGGTTGCGCCACCTGCTTGGCGTCCTGCGCGTTGGCCGTCGGGGTCGCCGCCGGTGCAGCCTCTGCATCGCCGCCACGCCGGCGCACCACGTCGGCGAGATTCAAGCGCCCTTCGGCAGAGATGATGACGCGCGCAAAAAAATCCGACAGCGCGATCTTGCCCAGCTGTACATCCGCCGGTCCTTCGCCCAGCCGCAGCGCAATACGATCGACATCCAGCGCCTGCCACTTGAGCAGATCGTCCTGACCATCGGGATTGAGCACTTGAAGGTTGGCAAGGCGCAGGCCGCCATCGAGCTTCACGCGCATGGGGCCGTCTGGCTGCGCGGCCAGCTGCACGCGGCTGCGCGAAGTGACCTCGCCCCGCAGGAACACGGCGTTGAGCCCAGTGTTCAAGTAGGAACGCGCGGGCGCCAGGTCGACATTGCGCAGGTTGACACGGAGATCCGTCTGCAAGGGCTGCGGGCGGACGCTGCCGTCGAGTGCCAGCTGGCCCTTGGTCGCACCACTGCTGTTGCCGCGCAGGCTGACCTGCATCGGTGTGGTGCCCCCGGGCGTGACGTTGCGGATCGTCATCTGCAAGGCCGACAGGGCCATCCTGGCGGCCGGGGTCACTGAGGCGTCTTCCCAGGCCACGTTGCCGTTGAGGAGTTCAATGGCGTCCAGCGTGACGCCCCAGGACGGCGGTGCCTTGTCCTGGACCGCGGCGGCCTTGCTGCCTTCCTTGCCTTCTGCCGGCGCCTGTGTTGGTGGCGCCTTTTCGACATCCGCCTTGGCGACTTGCTGCCAGTTGATGCTGCCGTCGGGCAGCCGCCGCGCCGCAACCCGCGGCGTGTCGATCGTGATGCTTGCCGCGCGCATCGCGCGCTTGGTGAAGTCAAGCTCGCCGCCCTGCATGGCCAAGCGCGCGATGCTGAGTTGCGCACCCTGCGGGCCACGCAACACGATCTGCCTGCCGTCGATGGCGACGTCGCGCAGCGCGATTTGCACTTGCTCGCCTTCCTTGGCCACGACCAGCTTGCCGCGAACGGCGGTCGAGCCCTCCAGCGTGCCGTTGAACACATGGGCGAGGTAACGGGCAGTGGCGCGCAACTGCACATCATCGGCCGCACAGTTCAACTCCCCCTTGAGCGGCGCCAGGGCCAGGGAGCCGTCCAGGCTCACCGTGCCTTGCTGATCCAGGCTCGCCTTCAGGCCGAGCTGCCCCGGTGGCGCAGCATCCACTGTGCTGATGTTGGTCGCCGCGATCTGCACCTCGCGCAGCTGATACTTAAACTGCACTTGCCTGTCATCGGAAAAGTGCAGCATGCCGCCCGCCATTGCTGCGGTCTTAAGGGTCACCTGCCAGGGCGCGGCTGCGGCGGGAGGTGGCGCCGCGCCGCTTGGTGCTGCATTGCTTGACGTCGCATTGCTTGCCGCCACATTGCTCGTATCGCTTGATGCGCTGCGCCCGGCCGCCGTTTGCGCAAAGCGCGTCCAGTTCAGCGCCCCGTCCCGCCCGATGCCGACCCACACCTGCGGCTGCCCGGCTTTCAGCTCATCGATCACCAGGCGCCGCACCAGCGGTGCGAGTTCGCCGATGCGCAGCTGCAATGACGCCAGCTGCAGCAGCGGCTGCGGCGTCGATCGCGGCGCCTGCAGCGACACGTCACGCACGCCGAGCGTCCCGCTGAGAACGATTTCCTGTGGCCGCGCCGGGCGCCCATCACGCGCGGGCACCTGCGGCCGGAAGCTCAGCGTGAGGTCGGTATCAAGCTTGCCGGAGGGCAGCGCAAAGTTGAGCGGCACCGGCACGTAGCCCAGGTAGGTCGGGATGTCGAGGCCATTGAGCTTCAGGTCAACCGACATCGCCTGCGAGCGCTCGAAGGGCGTGGTCTTGCCCCTGACTTCGATCGGCGTTCCATTGACGTTGGCCGCCAGCGCCGGCTCCACCGTCACGG
Source organism: Burkholderiaceae bacterium (assembly GCA_044346055.1). Lineage (GTDB taxonomy): Bacteria > Pseudomonadota > Gammaproteobacteria > Burkholderiales > Burkholderiaceae_F > JALHMQ01. The sequence continues at coordinate 6,517 of JBIIZX010000065.1, forward strand.
CGACATGCGTCGGCAGCGACGACACAAAGGGGACGCCAAGGGTGAGCCCGGTGACCTGGTGCTGCCGCTGCGCCACGCGGTCATCGAAGTCGATGCGGCCACCGCGCAGCTGGATGTTGTACAGCGCGAAACGCGCCGGCGAATCTTCGGTGGGCTCTGTCTTGGCCCTTGGCCGCGCCTGCAGCCGCTCGAGGATGTCGGTGAAGTTGAAGCGCTGCTCCTGCAGCCGCGCGATGCGCAGGTGCGGAGCGTCGATCTCCAGGGCATCGACCACCGCGGCGCGATGCACGATGGACAGGGCGGAGAGACTGATGCGCAAGCGCTCGACCGTGAGAAGCGGCGCCTCGTCGGATTGGCCGGCGACAGCACTCCCCGCAATTGCAAGCCCCTTGAGCGTTGCGCTCAACGTGAGCGGATTGGCCGATATCGATTGCACCGTGATGGCGCGGCCCAGCTCGCGCGAGGCCACGGTTTCCAGCCCGTAGCGCGCCAGGGGTGGCACCGCGACCGCAAAGGCGATGCCCAGGACGAGGGCAAGCGCGGCAGCGCCGATCAGTCCACGTCGTAACCATGCCTTTCTCATCCACTCCCCCGCCAAATCGCATTTCTCTTGTTGTCTGCAAGCCGCGGTCACGTCACACCACTCTCAGAGCTGGTGCCCCATGTCATTCGTGCGCCCGCATCATTCGCGCATCCGCACAGTGTGCCGACCGCCGCGCTCGACGCACCGGTTGACGTCGACCCAGCTGCCCTGTTTGCGGCCGGCGCCCGCAATGCGGGACCCAGGACGGCGGTCGTCTGGGGGATGTCGTTTAGCATCCCACGCGCACGGCCGCAACTGGTCCTTCGTTCAATCGACCGGCGGCCGTTGTCACGAGAAGATCAACAAGCAGTTCCACCCGGAGAAAACCAATGAATATCCAAGGCATGCTGGACACGGCAGGCGTGCAGCTGACCACCTTCGGCCTCAAGGTGGCCGGCGCCATTGCGGTCTGGATCGTCGGCCGCTACCTGATTGCGCTGGCGGTGCGGCTGGTGTCGGCCGCGCTCACGCGCAACAACGTCGACCCAACGATCCTGCGCTATCTCGGCAACATCATCAGCGTCACGCTGAACATCGTCCTGATCATCGCCATCCTCGGCTACTTCGGAGTCGAGACCACGTCGTTTGCCGCACTGGTTGCCGGTGCCGGCGTTGCGATTGGCGCGGCCTGGGGCGGGTTGCTTTCCAACTTTGCGGCGGGCTCGTTCCTGATTGTGCTGCGGCCGTTCGTGGTCGGTGACTACGTCAAGGCGGGCGGCATCGAAGGCACAGTCACGGAGATTGGCCTGTTTGCCAGCACCATTTTGACGCCCGATAACGTGACCACCTTCGTCGGCAACGCCAAGATCTTCGGTGACACGGTGTACAACTACTCGGCGAGCAAGTACCGCCGCGTGGACCGGCTGGCGCAACTGGCGCATTCGGTGAACCCGGCCGAGGCGATGGCCAAGCTGAAGACGGCGCTGGCTGCGATTCCCAATGTGGAGACGAGCCCGGCGCCCGACGTGGAGATCGTCGAGTTCAATGAGCGTGGCCCGGTGCTGGCCGTGCGGCCATATACCCACACCAATCACTACTGGCAGGTGTATTTCGACACCAACCGCGTGATCAGCGAGACCTTTGGTGCAGCGGGCTATCCTGTTCCGGAGTCGCATGTGCGCTTGAAGCAGGTTGGCTGAACAAGGCATAGCGAAACCCGACTGCTGCAAGGCAATCGAGCCAACGGCAAGCAGCACCGCCATACACATCAGAACGAGGGGAAACACAAGATGAAGACGTTCAATCACACACTACTGGGCCTGGCCCTGCTGGCCGCCTGCGCCAGCGTCGCGGCGCAGAGCACTGGTACGTTGAAGAAGATCGCCGATGCCAAAACCATCGTGCTCGGCTACCGCGCGGAAGCAGCACCGTTCTCGTTCACCGCCAGCGACGGCCAACCGGCCGGCTACAGCGTGGATCTGTGCAAGCGCGTGGTCACCTCGCTCGAGCAGCAGCTGAAGTCGGGCCCGCTGGCGGTGCGCTGGGTGCCCGTGACCTCGGACAACCGCGTCAGCCAGGTCACCAGTGGTGCCGTGGATCTCGAGTGCGGCACCACCACGGTGACGCTCGGCCGGCAGGAGCAGGTCGACTTTTCCAGCCTCACCTTCGTCGACGGCGGCAGCTGGGTGGCGCGCGCCGACGGCCCGCGCAAGCTGAAGGATCTCGCCAACGCGACCGTGGGCGTGCTGCGTGGCTCGACCACCGAGCCGCGTCTGCGCGATGCACTCAAGGCCGCCAATGTGGCCAACGTCACCATCATCCAGATGCGCGACGAGGCCGACGGCGTGGCCGCCCTGGTGGACAAGCGCATCAGTGCCTTTGCCAACGACCGCATCTCGCTGGTAGGCCGCGTGATCAAGGCACAACCGCAAGGCACCACCTTCATGCTGGGCGAGGAAGATTTTTCGTTCGAGCCCTACGCCCTGATGCTGCGGCGTGACCCGGCCTTCCGCCTGGCAGTGAACCGCGCGCTCGCCGAGACCTATCGCGGCGACGGCATCGCGCAGATCTACAACCGCTGGTTCGGCGCAGTGGGTCAGCCCAGCGCGCTGCTGCTGGCAACGTACTACCTGCACGCATTCGGGGAGTGATTACGATGCGACGCCTGCACAGATTGATGGTGACGGTCGCCGCACTGGCGGGCCTCGGCGGTCTGCTCGGCGGCTGCGCCAGCACGCCGCCGGCAGCCGGCATCAGCGGCACCGGCACTGTGGTCGGCATCCAGGAAACGATGGAGGCCTCGCAGACTAACAGCACGGTCGGCGCCATTGGCGGCGCGCTGCTGGGTGGCTTGATCGGCAGCCAGATCGGCGATGGCGCGGGCCGCACCGTGGCAACTGCCGTCGGCACCGTCGGCGGCTCGGTGGTCGGCAGCAATGTGGCCAGCAAGTCGGGCCAGAAGATGGTCTGGGTCGTCGGTGTGCGCTTTGAAGACGGCATTGACCGCAGCATCAAGGTGACCGAGCGCCCCAACTTTCGGCCGGGCGACAAGGTGCGTGTTGAGCAGGGCGTGATCAAGCGGCTGTAAGTGTGATGGGTGGCGAAATGTCGGCGCGAAGAACTCGCCGACCGCCGACTGCCCGGCTAGAGGGGAAAGCAACTATGAGACTGGTCCACAGCCTGCTGCTCGCGGGCGCCCTGCTGCTTGGCTCTGGTGCTGCCGTCGCGATTGAATGGCCGCAGGAGATCGACGCACCCGAGGGCACCATCGTCATCTACCAGCCGCAGCCCGAAAGCCTGAAGGGCAATGTGCTGACCGGACGCGCCGCGGTGGCGCTGAACATCAAGGGCAAGAAGGATCCGGTCTTTGGCGCGGTGTGGTTCAGCGCCAAGCTGGATACCGACCGTGCCGCCGGCATTGCCACCGCGCGCGACATCAAGGTGACGCAGGTACGCTGGCCTGATTCCAAGGACAAGGACGAGGCGCGCTTCACGCAGATCGTCGAGGCGGCCATCCCCAAGAGCGGACTCACCGTCTCCATGGAGCGCCTCACGGCCAGCCTGGCAACGGCGGAGAAGGAGCAGAAGAGCCTGTCGGAGCTGAAGAACGATCCGCCCAAGATCGTTTTCTCGGACGCGCTCGCGGTGCTGGTGCTGTTCGAGGGCGAGCCGCGCTTCACGCCAATCGACAACAGCCCGTATGAGCGCGCGGTCAACACGCCGTATGCGGTGGTCAAGAACAAGAGCGGACGCCACTGGCTCACAAGCGGCACGGTCTGGTACGAAGCGGCCAGCCCCGCGGGGCCATGGACGGTGACCAAGTCGCCACCGGTCGACCTGGTGAAAATGGCGCCCAAGGCCGAAGGCACGGCACCGGCCACGCCACCGAAGATCGTAGTCGCCACCGAGCCCACTGAGCTCATCGCCACCGACGGCAAGCCGCGCTGGAAGAGCCTGGCCGGCGGCAAGCTGCTGTACGTCGAGAACACCGAGACCGCATGGGTGCGTGAGCTGGCCAGCGGCACCATGTACGTGCTGCTGTCGGGCCGCTGGTTCAGTGCCAAGAGCGAAGCCGGTCCGTGGAGCTTCGTGCGTCCCGATCAGTTGCCGGTGGCCTTCAAGGAGATTGCGCCTGCCTCTGACATCGGCGGCGTGCGAAGCGCCGTGGCCGG
>JBIIZX010000066.1:0-10696 GCA_044346055.1 Burkholderiaceae bacterium
AGTCGATCTTGTCTTGCGTACACTTTGGCATCGGCGATCCTCGGTTGTCTGCAGGCCTCGTTCTCCTCTGACAACGCGCGTAAGCACGTGGCCGCTGACCTCATACTGGTGAAATATCCGGGTTAGGCTGCCGCCGAAGTCCATCAGCCGCTCGGGCTGCACACCGATCAGCGTGAGATGCGCCGGAAACCGGTCCTGCACGTCGGCAATTGCCAGCAGTTCCATGAAGCTCTGCTGATGCAGGCTCATCTTGGCGCCGGCCCAGGCAGGCACCGCACGGTCGCGCAGCACGCGCAGTCCGGCCGGTGCGTCATTGAAGTCGATCGCATCGAACACCAGCACATGGGTGTGCGCAGTCACCTCAGGCAACAGGATGAGACCCTGCGTGCCGCCATCCATGAGCGTCACGTTCGACGGCAGAGCCCAGGCTTCGTGCAGCGCTTCGACCGCGCGCACGCCAAAGCCTTCATCGGCCCACAGCACGTTGCCGATGCCAAGCACCAGCGCACGTGAAGCACCAGCAGCACCAGCAGCACCCGCCTTGGCGAGCGCAGCGCTTTCCCCCTGCACGCGAACCTCCCTCCCTGCCACGGTGCTCGCGGGCACCCGGTCCAGATCCTCGCCGCGGCATCTGGGGCCGCAGTCGGGACGCCTTGCTCAGTCGCCCGCCGCCAAGTGTTACGGGAACGGGTACACCGGAGCAGAGGGAAAGTTACGGCGTTGGTTACAGCGCACGTTGATGCGGGTCAACCGAGGGAGATGGCAAGGTGCAGAATCCGGCCAGAGCCGATGGACGTGCGTGGGCCAAGCGGCACTGGCAAGTGCTTGCGGCGGACGCGTGCGGCCGGCGGGAGGAGCGCCGCGCCATCCAAGGGCGAGCGTCGGAACCACACGCGTCCCGGCCCGCGGCTGGCTCAGAGCCTGAGAGTTTTTCGAGCGTGGCCGAGCAGCGCACCAAAACGCCCCTGACTAGGCGCAAAGCGCAGCCATAGCTCGGGCTATGGCGAGCATTTGCAACGACGAGCAGGGGTGTTTTGGGGTGATGAGCGGGCATGAGCGAAAGACTCTCAGGCTCTCAGTCGGCCACCACGTAACGATCGCGTCGGCGCGACTCGGCAACGAAGTCTTCCATGTCCGGATCGAGCGCGTTGCGCGCGAACACCATGCCCAAGGGGCGTCCGTCCTGCACCACGGGCACGTGACGGAAGCCCTTTTTGTGCATGAGCGTCAGGGCCATGCCAAAGGGCTGCTCGGGTGTGAGCGTCCGTGGCGTCGGCGTCATCACCTGCGACAGCGGCGTAACGGCCGGGTCAAGGTCACGTGCGACCACGCGATAGACGACATCACGTTCCGTGAAGATCCCGATGAGCTGCTCCGCCTGCACCACCAGCACGGCCCCTGCGCTCACCTGCGCCATGGCGCGAGTGGCTTCACGCACAGTGGTCTCGGGCGCGACCTGCACCATCATCTTGCAGTTCTTGACCATCACGTCTCGCAACGGGACTTCGAACATGCTGCCTCCCGGCGGCGACATCGAAACAGGTGCCACCAATGCGCACTGATCGCGCGCCACCAACAAACACGGACAAACGTCACTTCAAGCCAATCAACGTCGCAGGGCAATCCTTCGAAAGCGATAGCAGAGGCTCGCAGTTGACCTTGCGCAGGCAATCGCTTGCGGATCCCATCGCCAATGCCGGCATTCGAACCAGCGTCGCACTGGAAATCGCGACACTTGGCGTGACAGATGGCGCCAGATCGCCTGCAACGAGCGGGTTCTTGTCCGAGGCGTTCGATGCGACCCTGGGCTCAAGACTGTTCACCAACACTGTTCAGTCAGGCAGGTGCGTCGCCCCCGCGCAGGCGGGGGTCCAGCGGCTTACCTCGAGAGTCACTGGGTTCCCGCCTGCGCGGGAACGACGTGCGGTGATATGCGAACAGTTCTGGCCCTAGGCCGGACCTTCAATGCCGTCGGATCGCAAGGCGATGGTCACCAGTGCGGTGGCGTCCTGCACGGCGAGCAGGTCGTGCTCGACTTCGCCCGCCACGTAGACAAGCTCGCCCGCGTGCAAGCGCACGCGATGCGCTGGCATGCCAACCTCGAGCACGCCCGCCAGACACTGCACGGTGATGTCGCCGCCAACACGGTGTGGTGGCAGCGACTCGCCCTGCAGCAGCACCAACCGGAGCACCTCGAGATCGCGCGCCTTGAACAGTGCCACGTTGCGCTCGGCGGCCGCACCGTGGGGAAGATGCAGTGCGATGACTTCTCCAGGGGCGGCGTGGTGCAGGGCCATGGTGAGCTCCGTCGAGTACGACTGCGGATGGGAACCACGGCGGAGCAAACGGCCTGCAGAAGGCGCAGCGCGCTGCCGGTAGCGCCGGCGCCGCGCGCGACTAATCCAGGGCTGGCCGGGCTACTCGGCCTTGCGCGCCCGGGGGATGGTCGCGCCGTCGCGCAGACGCAAGGCGTTTTGTGCGTGGTGCAGGTCCCAATCGGTCTGCAGCTGCATCCAGAAGTTGGCCTCGTTGCAAAAGAATAGCGCCAGGCGAACGGCAGTGTCCGCCGTGATGCTGCGATGGCCGCGAATCAACTCGTTGACGCGGCGGCGTGAGACGCCGAGCAGCAAGGCGAGCGACTGCTGGGTGATGCCCAGCGGCTTGAGAAAGCGCGTCTCGAGAAAATGGCCTGGATGCGGTGGCACGCGGCGCGCAGTCAGGCGCGGCGCGGCCGATGACCCGGCCATGGGAACGACCGCCGACGGCCGACTGCGCGCGCTGGTGCTGCTCGCGCTGCCCCCACCGGCGCCTGCGCCGGCACCCGTACTGCCCTTGCCCGTCCCGCTGCCAACCGGCTTGCCCATGGTCAGACCGTCGTACATCGGTTTGCCTCGACTCGCCTGTGCGCCTGCATCGCCCTCAGGGCTTCTGCACGCGCCAGCCATTGATCATCGTGCTGATGATGGTTTTCTTGGTGAACACGTCCTGCCGGATCACCATGTACATGTGGAACAGCGAGAAGATGATCAGGTACCACATGCCAAAGCGGTGCAGCGTGTGCAGCAACTGGCTGTCGCCCACCAGTGGTTGCAGCCACGAGGTGAACAGCCTGAACTGCCAGGAGTTCATCCCCGCGCCTTCGCCATACAGCGCGAAGCCCGAGAAAATCATCCAGATCGTGCCCAGCACGTACATGAAGAACATTGCCACGGCCGCCAGCGGGTTGTGCCCTTCATAGCTGCCCGGCTCGTTCTTGATGTACAGGTAGAACACCAAGTCGCTGAACAGGCCTTTCCAGAACACGGACGTGAACAGCGAGTACGGGACGATGAAGATCTCGCGTGAGTACTTGTTGCCGACCAGCGCCCAGTACAGCCGCACCACAAACATGATCGCGAAAATGTAGCCTGCGGCGAAGTGGATGAAGCGGATGTAGCCGAACCAGAAGGTGTTGTAGGCCTCGCCGCCCACCGCCGGTGGCGGGACCCCGATGAGGAACCCCGTGCCAATCAGCGCGAACATCGCGAACATCATCACCCAGTGCCACAGGCGTACCGGTGCCTCCCACACGTACACGGGCGCGCCGTGTGCGCGGGATCCACCATGGCCTTGCGCTGCCAAACGAGTGCTGCCGTCCATGAAAAGACTCCTTATCGTGGCCAACGCGACATCGGCTAACGCACGGTGACGCGCGTGATCTCCTCGCCCTCGGGCGAGATCACATGGGTCGCACAGGCCAGGCACGGTTCAAAGCTGTGAATGGTCCGCAGGATCTCCAGCGGCTCATCCGCCTTGGCCATCTTGGTGTTCATGAGGCTGGCCTCATAAGCACCGAGCTGGTTCTTGGCGTCCCGCGGGCCGGCGTTCCAGGTCGTCGGCACGATGCACTGGTAGTTGTCGATCTTGGTGTTGCGGATCTTGATCCAGTGACCCAGCGCCCCGCGCGGCGCCTCGCAGTAGCCCGCGCCCTTGGCCTCGGCGGGCCAGGTAGTGGGGCTCCAGCTGTCGACGTTGGCAGTCGAGAAGTTGCCGGCTTTCAGATTGGTCATCAGCTGGTCGAAGAAGTAGCGCATCTTGTGCGCCGCCCACGAGCACTCCAGTCCGCGCGCAGCCGTGCGCCCGAGCGTGGAGAACAGCGCTGCCAGCGGCACGTCGAGTTTCTTGAGCACCATGTCCACGGGCTCCTTGAACTCGGGGATGCCCATCGCGTAATAGGTGACATAGCGTGCCAGCGGACCCACTTCCATCGGCTGGCCCTTGAAGCGCGGCGACTTGACCCAGCTGTACTTGGCGCTCTCGTCGACGTTCCGGATATTGGTGCGCGTGCCCACCGTGCCCTTGCCCAGCACGAAGCTCGGTTCGGTCACGCCATCCCACGGGTGCAGGCCCTTGGTCTCGTCCGCATACTTGTACCAGCTGTGATTGACGTGCTCCTGGATCATGCTCACGTCCCTCAGGTTGACCGGGTGGATCTCCTTCAGGTTGCCGTTGAGAATCGCGCCGCGCGGGAACATCAGGCTCTTGTTCGAGTCATCGTTGGCAATGCTCGGGAACTCTCCGTAGCACAAGAGGTTCTGCGAGCTGATGCCGCCACCGATGAGCCCCCAGTCCTTGTAGAACGAGGCAATCGCCAGCAGGTCCGGCACGTACACGTTGTCGATGAAGTTGATGGTCGCATCGATGATGCTGGAGACCTGGTTCAGGCGCTCCATGTTGATCGCACCGACCGCGCCCACGCCATCGAGGTTGAACGAGCAGGGCACGCCGCCGACCAGCCAGTTCGGATGCGGATTCTTGCCGCCGAAAATGGTCTGGATCTTGACGATCTCCTTCTGGAAGTCGAGCGCCTCGAGGTAGTGCGCGGTGGCCATCAGGTTGGCCTCGGGCGGCAGCTTGTACGCCGGGTGGCCCCAGTAGCCGTTTTTGAACGGTCCCAGCTGGCCGCTCTCGACGAACTTCTTCAGGCGCGATTGCAGGTCACGGAAGTAGCCGGGCGAACTCAGCGGCCAGCTGCTGATCGACTGCGCCAGTTCGCTGGTCTTCTTGGAATCGGCCTTCAGTGCGCTGACGACATCGACCCAGTCGAGCGCATGCAGGTGATAAACGTGCACCAAGTGGTCATGCGCGTACAGCGTCGAGTGCATCAAATTGCGAACGATATTGGCGTTGTCCGGAATCTTGATCGCCAGCGCGTCTTCCACTGCTCGCACACTGGCCAGCGCGTGGGTGCCCGTGTACACGCCGCAGATGCGCTCGACGAAGGCCCACGCGTCGCGTGGATCACGGCCCTTGAGGATGACCTCGAGCCCGCGCCACATGGTGCCGGTGCTGACGGCGTTGCGAATGACGTTGTCCTTGTCGAGATTGACCTCGACGCGCAGGTGCCCTTCGATGCGGGTAATCGGGTCGACCACGACCCGCTTGCCGCTGTTGTCGACCTTGAAGCCTTGGGTTTCGATGACCGGCATGACTTACTCTCCCCCTGCCTTCGTGGTCTCGGCCACGGTGTTGGTTTTGCCGCGGTTGGCAGCGCGCTGGATGGCGCCGACTGCAGCATGTGCGGCGATTGCGGCACCGGCCACGCCGGCGACCACCAGACCGACCTGATCAGCGTTGGCCTCGACCCCAAAGGCCTTGACGTTGGTGAGCCGGTCGTAGAACGAGCCTTTGTCCCAGAAGCCGTCCTCGGAGCAGCCGATGCAACCGTGGCCGGACTCGATCGGGAAGCTGACGCGCTCGTTCCAGCGGGTAGTCGAGCAGGCGTTGTAGGTCGTGGGGCCTTTGCAGCCCATCTTGTAGAGGCAGTAGCCGGCACGCGCGCCGGCGTCATCCCAGGCCTCGACGAACTGGCCCGCGTCAAAGTGCGGGCGGCGATAGCACTTGTCGTGGATGCGTTGGCTGTAGAACATCTTCGGCCGGCCCTGGCGATCGAGTTCGGGGATGCGATCAAACGCGGCCACGAAGGTCACCACCGCGCTCATCACCTCGGCAATTGGCGGGCAGCCCGGCACCTTGATGATCGGTTTGTTGGTGATGACCTTGTCGATCGGCACCGCCTGCGTCGGATTGGGCTTGGCCGCTTGCACGCAACCCCAGCTGGCGCATGAACCCCAGGCGATGATCGCCTTGGCGTCCTTGGCCACGTGTTTCAGTTTCTCGACGAAGGGCCTGCCACCGGGCATGCAGAACATCCCGTCTTCGTTCAGCGGCGGGTTGCCCTCTACGGCGAGGATGTAATTGCCCTTGTACTTGGTGATCGTGTCTTCGAGCGCGGCTTCGGCCTGGGTGCCGGCGGCGGCCATGATGGTGTCGTCGTAGTCGAGCGAGATCATCGACAGGATGACGTCCTTGGCCAGCGGGTGCGCCGAGCGGATGAACGACTCGGTGCAGCAGGTGCACTCGAGCCCGTGCAGCCACACCACGGGCATGCGCGGCTTGGTCTCCAGCGCCTTGGCAATCTGCTGGGCATAGGCGGGGCCGAAGCCGAGCGAGGCGGCAGTCAGGCTGCGGTGTTTGAGGAAGTTGCGGCGCGAGATGCCCTGGCGACGCATCAAGCTGTAGAAGGTTTCGATCATGAGCTGCGCTCCCGGTATGCCGTTGTGATCTTGCGTCCGTCACCAGCAAGCAAGCTCGTGCGGATTGGTCGGGAGGTTGCGCCGCTACTCGCCGCCGTCGTTGACGGTCATCAAGAGCCGGGGCGGATCGCCGCAGATCGACGCAAATGTGTAACGGCAGGCGTTACAGCTGCTTTTACGCCGGGAGCGGACTTTGACCCGACTTTGATGCGGGTCAGACGCAGCGCACAGCGCGCGTGCGAAGCAGAACAACCGCAGCGGTCATCGCGACCGCTGCGGTTGGGTTGAACACACCAGAGGCACCGAGAGGCACCACGGGCGCCGCGTGGCGTCACGGGCAAGAGCAGCAGACAAACAGTTACTGCTGAACGTGACTAAAGCCGCTGCACATCCGGCAGCCACGCCACCAGCTTGCCGTCCTCGAAGACAGCGGCACCGTCGCGGCCGCCGACGCGCTGCATGGCAACTTCGCGCTGCGGCGCGGGACGATCGTGGCGCTGGCGCCGCTGCTCCAGGCGTGCGGCCAGGTGCACGAGCGCGGCGCTGGCTGCGAGCAGCAAGCCCGTGGCCGGATGCGAAGGTCGCCGGAACGGTCCGGCGGAGATCAGTTGCATGGTCCGCTCCATGGCGAACTCCTTTCCTTCTGGCGCCCGCTCATGGCGGGCGCGTTGTGGGGCTGGGCGTGCATCGGGTTGATGCCGTCCAGTCGGTCAATGCTGCTGGCTGGCTCGACGGCACCATCGCTTGGTCGCTTGATGCTTGATCGCCAAAGTCGCTCACCGCCTCAATGAAGCACTGGCGCTCAGCGTTCGTCGATCAGTTGGCGCAGCGCACGCGCGGCCGCCTGGCGTTCGCTCTTGCGGCCGCCGCCATGGGCACCGGCGTTGCGAAACAGCACCTGCGTGACCAGCGGATTGCGCGGAGCCAGTGCGCCGGGCAGAGCAGCAAACTGGCGCTTTGATTTGACGGTCTTCATGGTTCCACTCCTTTCGCAACAGCGTTGAAAAAGCAAAACGGCCCGGGTGCTTGCGCAACCCGGGCCGCCGTGGGGCGAGCGGTGCTGATGTCAGCGCGGCGCGCCCACCTCCCGGGTTGCGTTCATCACGAGCAGCGCAAGGCCAGCGGCCGGGCCGCGTGCGCCTGCAGTGCTCGTAAAGGTTTGGTTGGTCGAAATCATTGAAATCCAGGTCCTTGCAAATCGTTTGCTCTGGGGCGCCAGCGTGTCTTCTCTAGGCAAGGAAGCTGTCGCCAACGTCACAACCATTGCTGCAAATGATAAACAAACATTTATCTTGCGCAAGGTCTTTTCAGAAATTTGCTCACGTGATAACGGGAGGCGCGGGCGGCGAGAGCGCCGGAGCAAGCAACGAGGACCGACGGCCAAGCCGCTTCAACGCTTGCGCTTGAGCGGCTGCACGCCGGCCTGCGAGCGGCGGAACAAGTCGGCTTCAGCGCTGCGATCGCCTGCGCGCGGGCCGGGCGTTGCCGCCGGCGCAGGCGCCGGACCAGCCAACAGCACCTCACTTAAAAGATCGAGCAGGCGCGAGCGCGCCTTGTCTGGGTGGCGGCGGTAATAGGTCAGCACCAGGCCGACGATGAAGCGCTCGTCGTCAGTCTGCGCGGTGAGTTCGGCGTTCTCGGTTGCGCCCGGCTGGCGGGGAGAAGCCGGCACCGGCGCTCCGCCGCGTGGGTGCGGCGCGTCCATCCAGCCATAGGGCTTGCGCATGCGCTCCTCGAACTGGCGCGCCAGCCGCTCGCCAATCTGGCGCGACCGGCCCTTGATCTGGCTCCAGTAGCTCGGCTGGATCTCGAGCCGCTCGGCAAAGCGGCCTTCCAGTCCGCGCAGGGTCGCAGCATCGGGCTGGCGCGCCGCCTGCTGCACGAACTCCCCGAACAGCAGCAGCGCGTTGTCGAGACGGACCTGGGCGAGATCAAGCGGCATGTTGCCCAGATGATAAAGCGACGGCAACACCGCGCAGGCAGGGACTGACTAGACCAGTGCCAGCAAAGCCAGCGCCAGAGGTGTGGTGACGGCCCCCAAGCAGTGTGGAGAGCACGAGGCTGGCAGCGATCGGCCCGTGCAGCACCTTGAACGCGTTGCTCATCAGATAAACATTGACACCCACCGCCAGCGAGGCGAGCAGCACGACGACCGCCGTCTCCAGCGGCGGGAGGCCTAGCAGGCGCGCGAGCAGGAACACGACCAGCGGCTGCACTGCGAGCTTGAACACGGTGATGGCGGCGGCGATCTGCCAGCCCTCACGCACGCTGTACTGCGCCAGGCCCATGCCGAGTACCACCAGCGCCATGGGCGCGGCCGCTTGCCCGACCAGCTGCAACGGCGCGTCGATGAGGCCGGGCAGCTGCAGGCCGGTAAGGCCGAACAGCGTGCCGGCGACGATCGCGGCCACGATCGGGTTGGTGACAACGTTGATCGCGGTGTCGCGAAAGCCGCGCAGCGACATCTGTCCGTGGCGCGCCCACTCGACCGAGACCGTGACCAGCGTCCACAAAGTGAGCGCGTTGAACACCAGCACGAGGGCCACCGCAGGCAGCGCCTGGGGCCCGAGCGTGAGCTTGGCCAGCGGCACGCCCAGGAGCACGTTGTTGGAAAAGATGCCGCCGAGTGCGAACACCGATTGCGACACGCCATCGAGCCGAAACAGCGCCCAGGCTGCCACGCGGCCGAGCACGAAGACGATGAGGCAGCCGCCAAAGAAGGCGATCAGCAGCCGCGCATCGACCGGCGGCAGTTGCGACAGGTCGGCCATCATGCGAAACAGCAGCGCCGGCAGCGCCAGCGCGAACACGAACTTGGTGAGCGCATCGGCCATGCCGGCGGGAAAGCGGCCCGAGCGGGCAGCGAGGTAGCCCACCAGCACCAGCACGAACAGCGGTGCCGCGAGTTCGAGGTTGTGGAGGAAGGCGGTCATCGGTGGCGCGGCCGATGCGCGCAGGTGGGCGGGGGCGGGGGCGATTGCAACACAGCGGGCGGTTGGCGTTAGCGGCAGCGACGATGGTGGTCGCTCGTGGTCGCGGGTGTTCGCGGGTGTTCGCGGACCGTCGCTGGGTCACAGCTGCTCATAAACGTCAGGCAGATCGTTGGGGGGCGCGAAGAAATCCCCCCTGGTCCCCCCTCTTTCAAAGGGGGAAACGGGCCGCGATCGGAGCCTTGCCTACTTCACTGAGTACGCCGGCAGCTTCTTGCGCACGGCGGCGAGCTTCAGTTGCGGGTACACCGGCAAGCCAGCCTCGAACGGGGTCTTGGGCTCACCCTGGATCAGCGGCGCCAGGTAGGCGCGCGCGGCGGCTGTGATGCCGAAGCCGGAGTCGTCGATGAACTCGCGCGGCATCTTGCGCTCGACGTTGGCGACCTCCTGCAAGGGCGCCTCGCCGATGCGCCACGCGTAGGGCCGCTGGCGGGTGCGCTCGATGGTCGGCATCACGGCGTTGCGCCCCTGCAGCGCGAGCGCCACCGCAGCCTTGCCGACCGCGTAGCTCTGCTCGAGGTCGGTGGCCGAGGCAATGTGGCGCGCCGCGCGCTGCAGGTAGTCGGCGGTGGCCCAGTGCACCTTCAGCTGCAGTTCGCGCTTGATGAGCCCCGCGATGAGCGGCGCCACGCCGCCCAGCTGGGCGTGGCCAAAGGCGTCGGTGCTGCCCTGGTCGGCGAGGAACTTGCCATCGGCGCCGTGCGTGCCTTCGCTGGCCACCACGGTGCAGTAGCCGTGCTGCCTGACGCGCTCCCGCACGGCGGCCAGGAAGCGCGGCTCATCGAAGGGCACTTCGGGCAGCAGCAGCACCAGCGGGATGGGCAGCTTGCGATCGGAGGCGAGGGCTGCCGCCGCCGCGATCCAGCCGGCGTGGCGGCCCATGACCTCGAGCACGAAAACGCGGGTGGAGGTAGAGGACATGGAGCGCACGTCCATGCTCGCCTCGCGCGTGGAGATTGCCACGTACTTGGCGACCGAGCCAAAGCCCGGGCAGGTGTCGGTGCGCGGCAGGTCGTTGTCGATCGTCTTGGGCACATGAATCGCGTGCAGCGGGTAGCCCAGCGCCTCGCCCAGCTGCGCGATCTTCAGGCACGTGTCGGCCGAGTCACCTCCGCCGTTGTCGACGACCAT
>JBIIZX010000459.1:0-3163 GCA_044346055.1 Burkholderiaceae bacterium
GTGACCAGCGATACCACACAGATGAAGCGGAACATCAGGCCGGGATCGATCACCAGGCCGCGCTGCGATTCGATGGCCACCGAGATGCCGATGGCCTGGAAGATCGCCAATGCAAGCGTGCCGTAGCGGGTGTATTGCGTGATCTTGCGTCGGCCGCTCTCGCCTTCCTTGCGCAGCGCCTCGAGTGACGGCACGACGTAGGTCAGCATCTGCGCAATGATGGAGGCCGAGATGTACGGCATGATCCCCAGCGCGAACACCGAGAAGCGCGACAACGCGCCGCCCGAGAACATGTTGAACAGGCCGAGGATGCCACCCTGCTGCGTGTTGAACAGCGCGCGCAACTGATCCGGATCGATGCCCGGCACCGGAATATGGGTGCCAATGCGATAGACGATGAGCGCGAGCAGCAGGAAAACAAGCCGGCGCTTCAGATCGCCGTACTTGCCCGTCTTGCCGATGGTCCCTGGTAGGGAAGCTGCCACGCTATTGTCCTAGATCCGCTTGGAGTTCATTGGCCATGGTTAAGTGGCCTTGGTTAACCGGTCTTGGTTACTTGATCTTGGCCGGCAGCTTTTTGACCGGGGCCGGCTTTTCGATCACCACCACCGTGCCGCCAGCACCTTCGATCGCCTTCTTGGCGCCGGCCGTAACGCCGATGCCGCGCACCGTGACCTGGCGCTTGATCTCTCCCGAGGCGATGACGCGCGCATCAATCGCGTGCGTGCCGATGATGCCGGCCTGCTTGAGCACCATCAGGTCGATCTCATCGGCGCCCAGCTTTTCGAGTTCCGTCAGGCGTACCACCTCGACATAGCGACGCGACAGCGAAGTGAAGCCCCGCTTGGGCAGGCGACGATGCAGCGGCATCTGGCCGCCCTCGAAACCCACTTTGTGAAAACCACCCGCGCGCGACTTCTGGCCCTTGTGGCCACGGCCAGCGGTCTTGCCCCAGCCGGAGCCGATACCGCGGCCGACGCGATGCGGGTCGCTCTTGCTACCCGCCGCCGGTTTCAGAGTATTCAGACGCATGATGGTTCCTGCAGTCGTTGGGTGCGCACTGTGCTGCAGCGGCCGCTCAGGCCACGCGCACCAGGTAAGCAACCTTGGTGATCATTCCGCGCACGCAGGGGGTGTCCTCAAGCTCACGCGTCTGGTTAATCTTCTTCAGGCCAAGGCCCAGCACGGTGGCGCGATGCCCGGTCTTGCAACCGATCGGGCTTTTCACCAACGTGACTTTGACGGTCTTCTTGCTCATCGCTTTGTCCCTGTAGCGTGGTCTGCGCCGGCCTTAGCCGAGCAGTTCCTCGACGGTCTTGCCGCGCTTGGCGGCGATTTCCGCCGGCGTGCGCAACTGCTCGAGCGCCTTGAGCGTGGCGCGCACCATGTTGTACGGGTTGGTCGAGCCGTGCGACTTGGCAACGATATTGCGCACACCCATCACGTCGAAAATGGCGCGCATCGGGCCGCCGGCGATCACGCCGGTCCCTTCCTGCGCCGGCGCCAGGATCACCTTGGCCGCGCCGTGCTTGGCCACGACGGCGTGATGCACGGTGCCGTTTTTCAGAGGGATGCGGCTCATGCCGCGGCGCGCACGCTCCATGGCTTTTTGCACGGCCACCGGCACCTCGCGCGCCTTTCCCTTGCCCATGCCGATGCGGCCGTCACCGTCGCCAACCACGGTCAGCGCGGCAAAACCGAGGATGCGGCCGCCCTTCACCACCTTGGTGACGCGGTTGACCGCAATCATCTTCTCCTTCAGGCCGTCGTCGCGCTCTTCGGACTGCATGCCTTTGGGTTGAATCTTGGCCATCGTCTAAGCCCTTTGTTCGCGCCTGCCGCTCACCGGCACGACGTCTTTTTCTTCGTTGCTCTTGCCTAAAAAATCGTCTGGCTTTGCCAGCGATTTTTTCCGGCTCATCGGGCGAAAGTAGGTTTGTACTTTCGCCCGCCCATCAAAACTTGAGGCCGGCTTCACGCGCGGCATCGGCCAGCGCCTTGACGCGGCCGTGATACAGAAAACCGCTGCGGTCAAACGCCACGGACTCGACACCCACCGCCTTCGCCTTCTCGGCGATGCGGGCACCGACAATCTTGGCGGCAGCAACGTTGCCGCCCTTGCCCTTGGCACCACCAAGCTGGGTGCGCACTTCGGGCTCGTTGCTCGAGGCCGAGGCCAGCACCTTGCCGCCGTCGGGCGAGATCAGCGAGGCGTAGATGTGCAGGTTGGTGCGGAACACGCTCAGTCGGTGCGCACGCTGCAGGGCGATGCGCTTGCGCGTGGCACGCGCGCGGCGCAGACGAGATTCTTTGCGGTCCATGATCGTCCCCGTCCTTACTTCTTCTTTGTCTCTTTGATGATGACCGTCTCGTCCGAGTAGCGCACGCCCTTGCCCTTGTAGGGCTCGGGGGGGCGGTAGCCACGCACTTCGGCGGCGACCTGACCAACGCGCTGCTTGTCGGGACCCTTGATCAGGATCTCGGTCTGCGTCGGCGTCTCGCACTTGACGCCCAGGGGCATGGCGTGGACGATCGGATGCGAAAAACCCAGCGTCAGGTTGAGCTTGTCACCCTGGGCCTGGGCGCGAAAACCCACGCCGACCAGGTTGAGCTTCTTCTCGAAGCCCTTGGACACGCCGTGCACCATGCCCGCAACCAGCGCGCGCAGCGTGCCGCTCATGGCGTTGGCCTCGCGGGACTCGTCGGCCGCAGCGAAGGTCACCTGGCTGTTGGCAATCTCGATCTTCACCTTGGGCGTCACGGACTGCTTCAGCGTGCCAAGCGGTCCTTTCACCATGATCTCGGCGCCGCTGAGCTGGGCTTCCACGCCCTCGGCCAGCGTCACCGGAACTTTTGCAACTCGCGACATCGTTCGTTCTCCGGCTTCAGGCGACGTAGCAGATGACTTCGCCGCCGACACCCTGGCTGCGTGCCTTGCGATCGGTCATCACGCCACGCGAGGTCGAGACGATCGCCACACCCAGGCCGTTCATAACTTCCGGAATGTCCTCGCGGCCCCTGTAGACGCGCAGGCCGGGGCGCGACACGCGCTCCAGGCGCTCGATCACGGGACGGCCGGCGTAGTACTTCAGCCCGACCCGCAACTCCGGCTTGCCCTCATTGGGTTGCACCGCGAAACCCTCGATGTAGCCCTCGTCCTTCA
>JBIIZX010000460.1:0-3146 GCA_044346055.1 Burkholderiaceae bacterium
GTCGCGGTTCAGCTGGTGGCACACCAGTTCACGGTCCCGCGCCCATGACTGGCAAGAAACGCATTGGCCGCGGAGAAATTCCGACACCCGAGAAATGGCACCGGCGGGCGGCGCGCAGATAGCGGCGACGGATGATTGGCGCTGAGTACAAGGTGCCGATGGCCGGCGGCTTCGATGCTGGCGGCCTTGGCCTGTGCGTGCGTGCCCCAGAGCAGGAACACCTTGGGCTGCGGGTCACGCGCGAGCGCCTCGATCAGCTGGTCGGTCAGCGCGTCCCAGCCGCGGCGGCTGTGGCTGGCCGGTGCGCCGGCTTCCACGGTGAGCACGGCGTTGAGCAGCAGCACGCCTTGCCGCGCCCAGCGCGAAAGGTCGCCATTGGCCGGCGCCGTGCAGCCGCAGTCGCCCTGCAACTCGACGAACATGTTGCGTAGGCTCGGCGGCGGTTTGACACCGGTGTGCACCGAGAACGCCAGTCCATGCGCCTGCCCTGCGCCGTGATATGGGTCCTGGCCGAGGATCACTACACGCACGGTCTCGGGCGGTGTCAGCTCGAGTGCGGTGAACGGCGTGGGCGGATAGATCACGGCACCGGCATCGCGCCGCGCCTCGAGAAACTGCTCGAGCGCCCGCCCCTGCGCACTGGCAAAAAAGGCATCGACCAGCGGGCGCCAGCCGGCAGCGACAGCGCTGTGGTCAGGCATCACTGGTTGTGCATCACTGGTTGTGCATCACCGGTTGAGCATGACTGTTGAGGGTCGGTCGCCGAGCGCCGCAAGTGGGCCGGAACTCACGCAAACAGCTAGGCAAACAACTGCGCGAGCGCGAGACCCGGATCGGGCGCCCGCATGAACGCCTCGCCGACCAGAAAGGCATGCACATTGGCCGCGCGCATGGTGGCGACATCGCTCGGCGCCAGGATGCCGCTCTCGGTGATCACGAGCTTGTCGCGCGGGATGCGCGGCAAGAGGTCGAGCGTGGTGCGCAGCGTGACTTCAAACGTGCGCAGGTTGCGGTTGTTGATACCAACCAACAGCGTGCGCAGCTGCAGTGCAAGCTCGAGCTCGGCGGCGTCGTGCACCTCCACCAGCACGGCCATGTTCAGGGCAAGCGCTGCAGCCTCCAAATCGAGTAGCTGCGGCAGGTCGAGCGCGGCGACGATGAGCAGGATGCAATCCGCGCCCCAGGCGCGCGCTTCCGCAACCTGGTACTCGTCGATCATGAAGTCCTTGCGCAGCACGGGCAGGCCGCTGGCCTCGCGCGCCTGCTGCAGGTACTCCGGCGCACCCTGAAAGAACTTCTCATCGGTCAGTACCGAGAGGCAGGCCGCGCCATGTTGCGCGTAGGAGCGCGCAATTGCCGGCGGATCAAACTGCGCGCGCAGCACGCCCTTGCTGGGCGAGGCTTTCTTCACCTCGGCGATCACGGCTGCGCCACCGGCGGCAATCTTGCGCTTGAGCGCGCCGACAAAGTCACGCTCATCCAGCCGCGCCTCTGCCCGGGCGCGCATGGCGGCCAGCGGCTCGAGCGCGCGTGCGGCGGCCACTTCCTCTCGCTTGACGGCCAGGATGCGTTCCAGAATGTCGCTCATCGGGTGCGCCCGTCCAGTGCCAGGGTGAAACGCATCTCGCGCGGCGCAAAGCCAAACGAGCCATACAAGCGGCGCGCGGCGACATTCGGTGCAGCCATTTCGAGCGCCGCCAGCGTTGCATCACAACGGCGCGACCACTGCAGCGCGTGGCGGATCAGTTGCCGCGCCACGCCGGCGCCGCGCCAGGCCGGCAGCACGAACAGCGAGTGCAGATAGGTGTGGCGCTTGAGCACGGCGTAGCGATGCCGCGCGCGCTTCAGATCCACGCCGATCATCCCGACGACGCGACCGCCCGCAAGGGCAACGAAGGTGCGTGCATTGCGCGAAAACACCTGCGCCGCCCAGTAACGACGCGCTGCGCGTCGGTCAATGCGCGGCGCCACGAGGTCGGGCAGGAGCGCGTGCTCGGTCGCATCCGCCAGCGAGTTCAGTCGCACCATTTCGGCGACGTCGCGATGCTGCAGGCGAGCGATACGGAGCGGGCGCGGCACGGCCTGCAGCAGCGCTGTCCGCAAACTCGGTCGCAAGCTCATTTGCAAACTCAGTCGCACGCTTATCGGCACGCTCGGCGGCACGCTCATCGGCGCTCTACGCAGCGCGGTCAGTCGGAGGCCACGTCGCCGACCCGTCATGCCGCCAGGGCCTGCGTGGCGCTCACGAACTTCTCCAGCCGCGCCTTGGCCGCACCGCTGGCGATCACGGCGCGGGCGCGCTCGATGCCCTCTGCAATTGATGCTGCGACATCCGCCGCATACAGCGCCACACCGGCGTTGAAGGTCACGATCTCGCACGGGGTGCCGGGCGTGTCGGTCAGCGCTTCCAACACCATCGCCTTGCTCTCGGTGGCACTGCTCACGCGCAGGCCGCGGTTGGAGATCATCGCCAGGCCAAAGTCCTCCGGATGAATCTCGTACTCGCGCACCTGCCCGTCCTTGAGCTCGCCCACCAGCGTTGCCGCACCGAGCGACACCTCGTCCATGCCGTCCTTGCCATGCACCACCAGCACGTGCTTGCTGCCCAGTTCTTTCAGCACGCGCACCTGGATGCCAACCAGGTCCGCGTGGAAAACGCCCATGACCTGATGCGGGGCGCCGGCCGGATTGGTCAGCGGCCCGAGGATGTTGAAAATGGTGCGCACTCCGAGCTCCTTGCGCACTGGCGCCGCGTGCTTCATGGCCGCATGATGGTTGGGCGCAAACATGAAGCCGATGCCGGTCTCGGCCAGGCAGGTGGCTACCTTTTCGGGCGACAGATTGATATTGGCGCCGAGCGCCTCGAGCACATCGGCGCTGCCCGAGCCCGATGACACGCCGCGCCCGCCGTGCTTGGCTACCCGCGCACCGGCAGCCGCAGCGACAAACATCGCGGCGGTGGAGATGTTGAAGGTGTGAGCGCCATCGCCACCGGTGCCGCACAGGTCGACCAGATGACGCCGGTCCGCGACCTCCACCTTGGTGGCGAACTCACGCATGATCTGCGCCGCCGCAGCAATCTCGCCAATGGTCTCCTTCTTCACGCGCAGGCCCATCAGGATGGCCGCGATCTGCACTGATGACAG
>JBIIZX010000461.1:0-3138 GCA_044346055.1 Burkholderiaceae bacterium
AATATCGATCTGGCCGCCTGCACGCGCCATGGCGTTGCCGCCACCAATACGCCCGACGTGCTCAATGAGGCCACTGCCGATCACGCCTGGGCCTTGCTGCTGGCAGCGGCGCGCCGCGTGACCGAGTCCGACCGCTTTGTGCGCGCCGGACGGTGGCAGCGCTGGGAGTTCGAGATGCTCATGGGGGCGGAGCTTTTTGGCAGCACGCTCGGCATCATTGGCATGGGCCGCATCGGCCGCGCCATTGCCCGGCGCGCCAAGGGCTTTGGCATGCGCGTCGTCTATCACAACCGCACGCGCCTGCCCTCGGCCCAGGAAGACGGCGCGATCTGGATGGCCACTTCCGAGGTGCTGGCGAGCGCGGACCACGTGATCCTCGTGGTGCCCTACTCGCAGGCCACGCATCATTTGATCGGCGCCCCGCAACTGGCGCTGATGAAGCCCGGCGCCGTGCTGGTCAATATCGCGCGCGGCGGCGTGGTGGATGACAACGCGCTGATCGAGGCGCTGCAATCCGGCCACTTGGCTGCCGCGGGGCTCGACGTGTTCGAAAACGAGCCGCGGCTCGATGCGCGCTTTCTCGCACTCGACAATGTGGTACTGACACCGCACATCGCCTCCAGCACGCGCGGCACGCGCAACGCGATGGCGCAACTGGCCATGCGCAACCTCGGCGACGTGCTGGCCGGCCGCCGGCCCAGCGCGTTGCTCAATCCCGAGGTATGGGATAGTCGCCGCAAGTAGTCAGATCAAGAAGACAAACCAAGACGAGATAGGCAGACAAGAGATACAGACGAGAGACGCACATGTCCGACATTCACTTCGTTCGCCAACATAGTTCCACTATCGCCGAGGCCAAGAAGAAAGTGCAGCAGGTCGCTAACCGACTGGCCGAGGAGTACGACCTCGAAAGCGAGTGGGAAGGCAATACGCTGCATTTCACCCGCAGCGGTGTCGATGGCCACATTGCTGTGACCGCCAAGGAAGTGACGCTGGACGTGAAGCTCGGCTTCCTGCTGCGCGCGTTCAAGGCGACCTTCGAGCACCATATCGAGCGCAATCTTGATGAGGCGATGGCGGGCAAGGGTGGCAAGGCGGCCAAGCCCGCCAAGGCGGCCAAGACCCGCAAGGCCTGATTCCCGTTGCCGATCATTGCGCAGATTTAGGGGGCCGTCGCCGCGGCGCAGGCCGGGGCCTAATTTGATTCGCAAACTAGGCCCCGGCCTGCGCCGGGGCGACGTCAGAACTCTTTCTTCTTTGAACTGGAAGTCGAATGAGTCCACTTCCATTTCATTCGGACAATGAAGGCAGGTCATTCCCGCTCAAGCGGGAATCCAGCGTCGCTCGCGAAAGCCGCTGGGTTCCGGCTTTCGCGGTAACGATAAAGTTACCTTGAAGATCTGAAAGCGGAATGAGCCGTTCGCCTGCACGCGACTGCCGCCCCGGCCTGTCATCCCTGCGCGAGCCGGGATCCAGCGGCGTGCCTTGAACGTCACTGGGTTCCCGCCTGCGCGGGAACGATGGACTTGGTGTCAAGGCGTGGTCGGGCTCGCTCTGGTTCGATCGGCCCGATGACTCAGTGAAAGTCCCGGCTCGGCACGCTCAGGCCGCCGAGCATGGTGGAGTGATCGACCAGCCGCTTGGCGATCAGGTGCACCACTGCGGCGTCCTTGTTGTCCACCCGCTCCACATGGCCGTAGACGGTGAGCAGGGTCGAGCCGAGCAGCTCACGCCGGTACTTCTCGGCCACGCTCGACCACACCACCACGTTGATGACGCCGGTCTCGTCTTCCAGCGTCACGAAGGTCACGCCGCTGGCGGTGCCGGGGCGCTGGCGGCAGGTGACGATGCCGGTGGTGCGGATCATCTGGCGCGGCCGCGCGCTCAACACATCGCTGGCCGGCTGCAGCTTCATCTCGTTGAAGCGTTCGCGCAGAAGCGCCAGCGGGTGGCGGCGCAGCGTCAGTGCCGTGTGCTCGTAGTCGGCGACGATGTCCTGGCCTTCGGTGGGTGCAATGAGATCGACTTCGTCTTCTGCCGCCTGTGCATCGGCCGTCAGGGGCACGGAGCGCGGCGCGTTGGCATCGATGCCCAGCGTGTCCCACAACGCGCGGCGGCGATGCCCTGACAGCGTGGCCAGCGCATCGGCCGCGGCCAGCGCATTGAGCTCACCGCGATTCAGCCGTGCGCGCCGCGTGAGGTCGGCCACGCTTGTAAACGGCCGCTCGCGCCGCGCGCCCTCGATGCGCAGGCCAGCGTCTTCGTTCATGCCGTTGACGAGTTCGAGGCCCAGGCGCACGGCGGGCGTTGCCGGATCGGTTGTCGATGGATCTAGCCGGCAGGTCCAGTCGCTGACGGTGACGTCGATCGGCTGGATCTCCACGCCATGCGCCATTGCATCGCGCACGATCTGCGCCGGCGCGTAAAAGCCGAGCGGCTGCGAGTCGAGCAGTGCGGCGCAGAACGCGGCGGGCTCGTGGCACTTGAGCCATGAGGACACGTAGACCAGCAGGCCAAAGCTTGCCGCGTGGCTCTCCGGAAAGCCGTACTCGCCAAAGCCCTGGATCTGCCGGTAGATCTGCTCTGCGTACTCGGCGGTGTAGCCGCGCTCCTGCATGCCGTTGATGAGCTTGTCGCGAAACGGGCCGATGCCGCCCTTGCGCTTCCATGCCGCCATCGCGCGCCGCAGCTTGTCGGCCTCGCCCGGCGTGAAGCCGGCGGCCACCACCGCCAGCTGCATCACCTGTTCCTGAAAGATCGACACACCGAGCGTGCGTTCGAGCACACCGCGCACCGCCTCCGACGGATAGGTCACCGGCTCCAGCCCCTGCCGCCGCCGCAGGTAGGGATGCACCATGCCGCCCTGGATGGGGCCGGGCCGCACGATGGCGGTCTCGATCACCAGGTCATAGAAGGTGCGCGGCCGCAGCCGCGGCAGCATGTTCATCTGCGCGCGCGACTCGACCTGGAACACGCCGAGCGAGTCGCCCTTGCAGAGCATGTCGTAGACCTGCGGGCATTCGGCGGGGATGTGCTGGAGCTGCGCTTTGGGTTTTGCGTCTGGTGGGAGGGGGTTGGATGACACGGAGAGCACGGAGAGCGCGGAGGAGGGCTGTTCAACCACCGCAGCACTCGCAG
>JBIIZX010000067.1:0-10576 GCA_044346055.1 Burkholderiaceae bacterium
CTATCAGCTACGGCTACGGTGTGAGCGTGTCGCTGCTGCAGCTCGCGCGTGCCTACACCGTGTTTGCGCGCGATGGCGACGTGGTGCCGGTGAGCCTGACGAAGCTCGATCCCACGCAGCATGTGCCCAGCGTGCAGGTGCTCAAGCCCGAGACGGCACGCGCCATGCGCCGCATGCTGGAGCTGGCGGTCAGCGATGAGGGCACGGCTCCGCTGGCGCGCATTCCCGGCTATCGCGTGGCGGGCAAGACCGGCACGGCGCGCAAGCTGAAGGACGGCCAGTACGTGAACGCCTATGTCGCCTCCTTTGCCGGCTTTGCCCCGGTGAGCGATCCGCGCATCGTGGTGGCCGTGATGGTGGATGAGCCCGGTGGCGGCCGCTTCTACGGCGGCGATGTGGCAGCACCGGTGTTTGCGCAGATTGCCGCGGGTAGCCTGCGGGCGCTGCAGGTGGCGCCCGATGGTCCGCTCACGCCTAAGCCGGTGCTCACGGCAGCCAAGGAGCCAATGTGAGCGAGGCAAGCGGCGGAGTCGGCGCCGATCTCAGCGCCGGTGTCAGCGTGACCAGCTCCGCCGTGATGGACGCGCTCGCGTGGGCGCGCCAGGCCGCCGGCGTCGCGCTGCGCGATCTGCAACTGGACAGCCGCCGTGTGCAGCCGGGCGATGTCTTCCTTGCTGTGCCCGGCCGTGTCAGTGATGGGCGCAACTTCGTCGATGCAGCAGTCAAGCTCGGCGCCGCCTGCGTGTTGGTGGAGGCCGAGGGCTGGAGCGCACGCAAGGTCGGCGTGCCCCTGCGCACGGTGCCGCAGTTGTCAGCATTGCTCGGCCAACTGTCTGCGCGCTACTACGGCATGCCGAGTTCCGCGCTGCTGAGCGTTGGCGTGACCGGCACCAATGGCAAGACCTCTGTCAGCCAGTGGATCGCGCAGGCCTTAAGTGCGAGCGGCCGGCGCTGCGCGGTGATCGGCACCGTGGGCAGTGGATTTCCCGACGCAGCATTGACCTCTGCCGCGCTCACCACGCCGGATGCCGTCTCGCTGCACAAGGAAGTGCGCCGCCTGGCCGATGCCGGCGCGTGCGCACTGGCCATGGAAGTCTCTTCGATCGGCCTCGACCAGGGCCGCGTGCAGGGCATGAAGTACGACGTGGCGGTGTTCACCAACCTGACGCGCGATCACCTGGACTATCACGGCACGATGCAAGCCTACGAGGCCGCCAAGACCCGCCTGTTCGACTGGCCCACGCTGACCCACGCCGTCATCAATCTCGACGACGCCATGGGCCGGCGGCTGGTGCAAAGGTTGGCCAAGCGCGTCCAGGCCGGCGCGTTGCGCCTGATCGGCACCACCCAGCAAGACACACCGGACCCTGCCGACAACGTCCTCACCGAGCGACTGCTGGCGCGCAATCTGCGCTCAACGGCCGACGGGCTCGAGTTCGTGCTGCAGTCGACCGCGCGGCCTTCGCCCAACACGCTGCCGCTGAGCTTGCCGCTGGTGGGCACGTTCAATGTGTCGAATGTGCTGGTGGTGGCCGGTGCGCTGCTCGCTGCCGGTGTCGAGTTCCGGCAACTGCCGCAGCTGCTGGCGCAACTGCGTGCTCCCGCTGGCCGCATGCAGCGCGTGGGCGGGCGCATTCGCGACAACGAGCCGCTGGCGGTGATCGACTACGCGCACACGCCTGACGCGCTGGAAAAGGCACTGGCCGCCCTGCGGCCGCTGGCTGCGGCGCGTGGCGGCAAGCTGTGGGCGGTGTTTGGTGCCGGCGGCGATCGCGATCCCGGCAAGCGGGCCCCCATGGGGCAGTGTGCAGCGGCTGGCGCCGATCGCCTCGTGCTCACCACCGACAATCCGCGCAGCGAGGCGCCGCTTGCCATTATCGAGCAGATCGCGCAGGGCGTGCCGCACTGCGTGGCCGCCGAGAAGCTTATCGACCGCGCGGCAGCCATCGCGCACGCCATTGGCGCCGCCGATGCGCGCGATGTCGTGCTGATCGCCGGCAAGGGTCACGAGGATTACCAGATCGTCGGGCAAGTCCGGACGGCCTTTTCCGACCTCGATCAAGCCGCATCAGCGCTCGCCCGGCGCTCTTTGAGGCATCAACCGCTCCATCTTCCCGCGCTCTCCCTCCAGGAGGGAGAGCGTGGGCCCTCGCCTGACGGCTCGGACACCGCACGGAACGGCGGCAGGAGCATTGCGTGCTGACGCTCGCCGAACTCGCTGCCGCGCTGCCGGCCGTCACGCTCAAGGGCGACGGCCGGACCCGCTTTACCAGCGTGTCAACCGACTCGCGCACGCTCGCGTCGGGCGCTCTCTTTGTCGCCCTGCGCGGTGAGCGCTTCGACGGTCACGACCACGTGGCGCAGGCAGTGGAGCGCGGCGCAGTCGCGGTGCTGGTGGAGCAGCCGGTGTCGGTGCCGGTGCCGCAGCTGGTGGTGGCAGACGCGCTGCGTGCGCTCGGCCTGGGCGCCGGTTTCTGGCGCAGCCGCTTCGATATCCCGCTGATCGCCGTCACCGGCAGCAACGGCAAGACCACGGTCACGCAGATGCTCGGCGGCATCCTGGCGCAGGCGCATGGCGAGGCGCGCCGTCTGGTGACTGTCGGCAACCTGAACAACGACATCGGCGCGCCTCTGATGCTGTGGCGCCTGAGCACGCAGCACCGCGCCGCTGTGCTCGAGCTCGGCATGAATCACCGCGGTGAGATCGGCTACCTGGCGCAACTGGTGCGGCCCACGGTGGCGCTGGTGGTGAACGCCCAGCGCGAGCACCAGGAGTTCATGGACTCGGTCGAGGCCACCGCCTACGAGAACGCCGCCACCTTCACCACGCTGCCGGCCGACGGCAAGGTGTGCTTTCCGGCTGACGATGCCTGCGCCGGCATCTGGCGCCAGCTGGCCGGCACCCACCGCGTGCTCGACTTTGCGCGCAAGGCGTATGCAGCGATCACCTGCCAGTACAGCCTGCGCGGCGATGGCAGTGCGCTGTCGATCGCAACGCCGGTTGGTGTCATCGACGTCGAGCTGACGGTGCCCGGCGAGCACAACGTGCACAACGCGCTGGCCGCCGCCGCGGCAGCGTTGGCCATCGGCATCGAGCCCGCCGACATTGCCGCCGGACTGGCCGCCTTCACGCCGGTGGCTGGGCGTGGCGTGCGGCACCGGCTCGCCAGCGGCGCACTGCTGATCGATGACTCCTACAACGCCAACCCGGACTCAGTGCGGGCGGCCATCGACCTGCTGGCCACGCTGCCGGCGCCGCGCCTGCTGGTGCTGGGCGACATGGGCGAAGTCGGCGCCCAAGGGCCGGCGTTTCACGCCGAGGTCGGCGCGCACGCGCAGGTGCGCGGCATCGAGCGGCTGTTGGCGCTGGGCGACGCCACCCAGGCCAGCGTGGCCGCATGTGCTGGCGCGCGCCACTTTGCCGACGTTGATGCGCTCATCAGCGCGGTACGGGAGGAAGCAAAGCGAGGCGGCAGCGTGCTGGTGAAGGGATCGCGCTTCATGCGCATGGAGCGCGTGGTGCGCGCACTCGTTGAGAGCGATAACGCGACCGTTAACGCGACCGATCA
The DNA here is from genome assembly GCA_044346055.1 of Burkholderiaceae bacterium. Classification (GTDB taxonomy): domain Bacteria; phylum Pseudomonadota; class Gammaproteobacteria; order Burkholderiales; family Burkholderiaceae_F; genus JALHMQ01. Next base: position 3,570 of record JBIIZX010000067.1, read on the forward strand.
TGGAACGGACGCAATGAAGGACCGCCTCAGTGCTGCTTGAACTGCTCCAATGGCTGTCGCAGGACATCCGCGCCTTCAACGTCTTCAATTACCTGACGTTGCGCGCGGTGCTGGCGGCCGCCACCGCTCTGGCCATTGGCCTGTTTGCCGGCCCCTGGGTGATCCGCAAGCTCACCGAGCTGAAGATCGGCCAGGCGGTGCGCACCGATGGGCCGCAGACGCACCTGTCGAAATCCGGTACGCCCACCATGGGCGGCGTGCTGATCCTGATCTCGATTGGCGTCACGACCTTGCTGTGGGCAGATTTGTCCAACCGCTTTGTCTGGGTGGTGTTGATCGTCACGCTGGGTTTTGGCTGGGTCGGCTGGATCGATGACTACCGCAAGGTGGTGCATCGCAACCCGAAGGGCATGAGCGCGAAGGAAAAGTACTTCTGGCAGTCGCTGATCGGCCTGGGTGCCGCGTTCTATCTCGCCTTTGCCATTGCGGCGCCGGCCACCGAGAAGATCTGGCCGCTGATGTGGCAGTGGGTGGCCAATGGCTTCTACATCGACCTGCCGTCGCGCTCGGACCTGATCGTGCCGTTTTTCAAGAACTACGCCTATCCGATGGGCGTGTTCGGCTTCGTGTTCCTTTCCTACCTCGTGATCGTTGGCACCAGCAACGCCGTCAATCTCACCGACGGGCTCGATGGCCTGGCCATCATGCCGGCGGCCATGGTCGGTGCGGCGCTCGGCATCTTTGCCTACGTCGTGGGCCGCGCCGACTTTTCAAAGTACCTCCTGTTTCCGTACATCCCGGGCGCGGGCGAGCTCGCGATCATCTGCGCGGCCATCGCCGGCGCTGGCCTCGCCTTCCTGTGGTTCAACGCCTATCCGGCGCAGGTATTCATGGGCGATGTGGGCGCGCTGGCGCTGGGCGGCGCGCTTGGCACGATTGCCGTCATCACGCGACAGGAGATCGTGCTGTTCATCATGGGCGGCGTGTTCGTCGCCGAGACGGTGAGCGTGATGCTGCAGGTGGCCTACTTCAAATGGTCGGGTGGCAAACGCATCTTCCGCATGGCGCCGCTGCACCATCACTTCGAGCTGTCGGGTTGGAAAGAGAACCAGGTCGTCGTCCGCTTTTGGATCATCACCATCATGCTGGTGCTGGTGGGGCTGTCGACGTTGAAGATCAGGTGATGCGGAAGGCGATGTTCGACACGAAGAGCACGAAGAGCACTAAGGCCATGCTTCGAGGGCCTTTCTTCGTGTCCTTCGTGCTCTTCGTGTGACACAAGGGCGCATCGTGAAGGCACTCATTCTCGGACTTGGTGAAAGCGGCCTCGCCATGGCCCGATGGCTGGCGCGTGACGCCTGGGCGCTGCGCGTGGCCGACACGCGCGCCGAGCCGCCGATGTTGGCCGCGCTGCGCAGCGAGCTGCCGCAGGCCGAGTTTGCCGGCGGTGCCTGCAGCGACGCCCTACTCGACGGCGTCACGCTGCTGGCGCTCAGTCCCGGGCTGGCGCCTGAGCGCTCCGAGGCCACACACTTGGTGCAGGCCGCCGCAGCACGCGGCATCGAGGTGGTTGGCGAGATCGAGCTCTTTGCGCGTGCGCTCAAGCGCCTGCACGAGGAGCGCGGCTACAAGCCGCGCATCGTTGGCATCACCGGCACCAACGGCAAGACCACGACCACTGTGCTGACGGGCCTCCTCATCGACAAGTCTGGCGTCGCGGGCAAGAACGGCGTGGCAGTGGCCGGCAACATCTCGCCCACTGCGCTGGACACCTTGCGCGAGCGGCTGGAGGTCGACGATCTTCCGCAGGTGTGGGTGCTGGAGCTGTCGAGCTTCCAACTGGCGACCACGAGTTCGCTCCAGTGCGATGCCGCCACCGTGCTCAACCTCACGCAGGACCATCTGGACTGGCACGGCAGCATGGAGGCCTATGCTGCCGCCAAGGCGCGCATCTTCGGGCAGCGCACCGCGCGCGTGCTCAACCGCGATGATGCCTGGGTGATCCAGATGCAGCCGGTGCCGAGCAAGCCGGCGCCGAAGACCAGGCCGACCAAGGCGGCGCGTGCCGCCAAGGCAGCGCAGGCGGCGCTGCCGCAGTCAAGTGTCGCGGCGAGCGCGCCGGGTGCGCAGGATCAGGATCGAGCGCACGACGCTGACGGTCAAGACGTCGCGGTGCTGCCCGCGGCGGCGGTCGAGAACGTCAGTGAGAACACCGGCGTGAGAGCCGCCGAGCTGGTGCTTGCCGCGGAGCACGCACTGGTCCGCGCTGACGAGACAACTGCGGAGCACGCAGCGGAGCACTTTGCTGATCGCGCTGCCGACCATGCAGCCGATCACGCCGCCGACCACGCCGCCGACCACGTCGAGCGCGCGCTCAAGCGCGAGCGTGAGCTGCCGCCGCCCGTGATCACCTTCGGCGCCGGTGCGCCGACCCAGCCCGATGAGTACGGGCTGGTGCGTGACGGCGGCCTCATGTGGCTGGCCGTCACCGAGGACATGAGCATGGGGCACCGGCGCCGCAAGGCCGCCGGCGAGCTGCCGGGCATCGAAGGCCAGGTCCATGTGCATCGCATGATGCCGACCGAGGCACTGAAGATCCGCGGCCGCCATAACGCGCTCAATGCGCTGGCCGCATTGGCGCTGGCACGTGCTATCGGTTGCCCGCTGGCGTCGATGCTGCACGCGCTGCGCCATTACACGGGTGAGCCGCACCGCGTGCAGCCGGTCGCCGTGATCGACGGCGTGCACTTTGTCGATGACTCCAAGGGCACCAATGTCGGCGCCACGGTGGCCGCCCTCGACGGCCTGGGCAACGAGGGTCGCAAGCTGGTCGTGATCCTCGGTGGCGATGGCAAGGGCCAGGACTTTTCGCCGCTGGTCGCGCCGCTGGCATCCTTCGCCCGCGGCGTCGTGCTCATTGGTCGCGATGCTGCACAGATCGGCGCGCTGCTGCGCACGGCCAGCTACCCGGTGCGCCAGGCCGAATCACTGCCGGAGGCGGTGGAGCTGGCCGCGGGTGTCGCGCGTAGTGGTGATGTGGTGCTGTTGTCGCCGGCCTGCGCGAGCCTCGACATGTTCCGCAACTACAAGCACCGCGCCGAAGTCTTTGTCGCGGCGGTGCGCGAATTGGCGACGGAAAAGGGGCAGGTGCTGTGAAAGCACTGCTGTCCCGCCTGCGCGACGCGCTGCGTCCCGACGCCGACGCGGGGTACGCGCGCGGTGTCGGCAGCGGCGGTAGCGGCGCGGGTGGCGTGCTGTCGTTGGCCGGCCTGGGCGGCGGCTTCACGCTGCAGCAGCCGCGCTCGCAACTGGCCCATTTTGACGGTGCGCTGGTTGGCGTGGTGCTGGCGCTGATCGTCTTTGGCACGGTGATGGTCTACTCGGCCTCGGTGTCGCTGTCGGGCTCGCCGCGCTACAACGTGACGCCGACCTACTTCCTGCTGCGGCACCTGGTGTCGCTGTCGATCGCCTTCTGTGCGGCAGCAGTGGCGTTCTCGATCCCGATGAGCGCGTGGCAGAAGCTGGCACCACTGGCCTTTGCCGCGGTGCTGGTGCTGCTGGTGATCGTGCTGGTGCCGGGCGTGGGCAAGGGCGCGTTGGGCGCCCGGCGCTGGATCCCGCTTGGCCTTCTCAACTTGCAGCCATCCGAGCTGATGAAGGTGGCCTGCGTCCTGTACGCGGCCAACTTCACCGTGCGCAAGCAGGACTACATGCACGAGTTCCGCAAGGGTTTCTTGCCGATGGCCACCGTGATGGCGATCATCGGCGTGCTGCTGCTGTTGCAGCCGGACCTGGGTGCCTTCGGCGTGATCGTCGCCATCAGCATGGGCATCCTGTTCCTGGGCGGTGTGAATGCGCGCCTGTTTGCTGCGATCGTCGTCGCGCTGTCCTCTGCCTTTGCGCTGGTGATCTGGGCCAGCCCATGGCGGCGCGAGCGCATCTTTGCCTATCTCGATCCCTGGTCGACGGAAAACGCACTCGGCAAGGGCTATCAGCTGTCGCATTCACTGATCGCCTTTGGCCGTGGCGAGTGGTTCGGCGTCGGCCTCGGTGCCAGTGTCGAGAAGCTGCATTACCTGCCCGAGGCGCATACCGACTTCATCCTCGCCGTGATCGGCGAGGAACTGGGCCTGGTGGCGGTGCTGGCGGTGATCGTTGCGTTCTACTGGCTGGTCAAGCGGGCCTTCGAAATCGGCCGCCAGGCGGTGGCGCTGGAGCGCACCTTTGCCGGCCTGGTCGCACAGGGCATTGGCCTGTGGCTTGGCGTGCAGGCGTTCATCAACATCGGCGTGGCCACGGGCCTGCTGCCGACCAAGGGCCTGACGCTGCCCCTGATGAGCTACGGCGGCTCGGCGCTGCTGTCCACCATCAGTGCGCTCGGCATCCTGCTTCGGGTCGACTTTGAAAACAGGAAGCTCATGCGCGGAGGTCGTGCATGAGCTTGCTGTTTCGTTGGAGGCTAACTTTGCGCAGCAAAGTTAAGGGTGCGGCAGCGCCCGGCCGGAAACAGAACCGCCAGCTCATGCGCGGGGGAAGGGCATGAGGCAAGCGGTCGTCGTCTTACACGAACAGCACGAAGAACACGAAGGTGTTGACGTGGCTGTCCTTCTTCGCGGTCTTCGTGCTCTTCGTGTGATCAAGCGGAACCTCGCACTGGCAGGGGACCAGCGGTGAGCCACCTCCTCGTCGTCGCCGCAGGCACCGGTGGGCATGTGATGCCGGGGCTGGCTGTCGCCGGTGAACTGCAGTCCCGTGGCTGGACCGTGTCGTGGCTCGGCACGCGGGCCGGCATGGAGCGCAAGCTGGTGGAGGCGCGTGGTCTCGCCTTTGATGCCATCGACTTTTCCGGCGTGCGCGGCAAGGGCCTGAAGACGCTCGTGTTCGGCGGCTTTTTCTTGCTGCGGGCGATGTGGCAGAGCCGCGCCATCGTCAAGGCGCGGCGGCCGGCAGTGGTGTTTTCGACTGGCGGCTATGTCGCCGTGCCTGCGGGCCTGGCGGCCACTGCGCTGGGCAAGCCGCTGACGCTGCTGAATGCAGACGCCGGGCCACTGCTGTCACTGAAGCTCTTGAAGTCGCAAGCCGCGGCCATTTTCTGCGGCTTTGATGGCGAGGCCGCGCGCATGGCCGGCGAGCGGGGGCTGGTGACCGGCAATCCAGTGCGGCCCGAGATCGCGCAGTTGCCCCTGCCGGTGCAACGCTATGCCGGTCGCAGCGGTCCGCTGTCGCTGCTCGTGGTGGGCGGCAGCCTCGGTGCGCAAGTGCTCAACGAGACCCTGCCGCAGGCGCTCGCGCGGCTCAATGCCGGCGAGCGGCCGCGGGTGGTGCATCAATGCGGGGCCAAGCATGTCGAGGCCACGCGCGCGGCGTATGCACAGGCCGGTGTCGAGGCGGAGGTGCTGCCGTTCATCGACGACATGGCCGCGCGCTATGCCGCGGCCGACCTCGTGGTCTGCCGCGCCGGCGCCATCACTGTGACCGAGCTGACGGCGGCCGGCGTGCCCTCGGTGCTGGTGCCGTTCGTGGTCAAGACCACGGCGCACCAGCGCAGCAATGCCGAGTTCCTGGCGGCGCATGGTGCGGCGATCCATGTGCCGCAGGCGCAGTTCACGGCCGAGCATCTGGCGAAGGTGTTGGGCGGGCTCGATCGTGCGCGGTTGCAGCAGATGGCAGAGCAGGCGCGCGCGCTGGGCAAGCCTGAAGCGACGCGCGTGGTGGCCGATGCGATCGAGCACATCGCACGCGTCAGCATGAAGGCGGCGGCATGAAGCACGCGGTCAAGCACATCCACTTCGTGGGCATCGGCGGCAGCGGTATGTCGGGTATTGCCGAGGTGCTGCTCAACCTTGGTTACAAGGTGAGCGGGTCCGATGCTGCAGAGAGCAGCACGACGCGGCGACTGGCCAAGCTGGGCGCGCGCGTGAGCCAAGGCCACGCGGCCGAGCAGATCGACGGCGCCGATGCCGTGGTCACCTCCACTGCGGTGCGACCTGACAACCCCGAGGTATTGGCAGCGCGTGCCCGCCGTATCCCGGTGGTGCCGCGCGCCGTGATGCTGGCCGAGTTGATGCGGCTGAAGCAGGGGATCGCGATCGCCGGCACGCATGGCAAGACCACGACCACGAGCCTGGTCGCCAGCGTGCTCGCGGCCGGCGGGCTTGATCCGACCTTTGTCATCGGCGGCCGCCTGAACGCGGCAGGTGCCAACGCGCGGCTGGGCACCGGCGAGTTCATCGTGGTGGAGGCCGACGAGTCGGACGCGAGCTTTCTCAACCTGATGCCGGTGATCGCGGTGATCACCAATATCGACAACGATCACATGGAGACCTACGGCCACGACTTCGCGCGCCTGAAGCAGGCGTTCATCGAGTTCGTGTCGCGCCTGCCGTTTTACGGCACCGCGCTGCTTTGCACTGATGATCGCAACGTGCGCGAGATCCTGCCGTTCGTTTCCAAGCCCGTGCTGACCTATGGCCTGGGCGAGGAGGCGCAGGTACGCGCGGTGGACGTGAAGCCCGATGGGCCGAGCATGCACTTCACCGTGCTGCGTGAAGGCGCGGCGGCGCTTGCCGTGCGCCTGAACCTGCCCGGCGTGCACAACGTGCAGAACGCGCTGGCAGCGATTGCGGTCGGCACCGAGCTGGGCGTACCCGATGCGGCCATGCAGGAAGCACTGGCGAGCTTCACCGGCGTGGGCCGGCGCTTTGCGCGCCATGGCGAGGTGGCAATCACGAGTGAGAGTGGCGGCGGCTTCACCCTGATCGATGACTACGGCCATCACCCGGTTGAGATGGCTGCCACGCTGGCTGCTGCGCGCGGCGCGTTTCCGGGCCGCCGCATCGTGCTGGCGTTCCAGCCGCACCGCTACACCCGCACGCGCGACTGCTTCGAGGACTTCGTCAAGGTGCTTTCAACCGTCGACGCGCTGCTTCTGGCCGAGGTCTATGCCGCCGGCGAGGCGCCGCTGGTGGCCGCCGATGGCCGCAGCCTCGCGCGTGCAGTTCGGGTAG
>JBIIZX010000462.1:0-3122 GCA_044346055.1 Burkholderiaceae bacterium
GAGGCTTGCGCTACGCCATCCGGTTGATCCTCAGCCGGCGCGGCATACTGTGCGCTTCGACCAAGCGCACGCTCACTGACGCGCACACCGCCGCGTGTGTTGGCGGATTCTGGTGTGCGAAGTCGCACGTGATCACGCGTGCAATGATCAAAACCGCGCAATGACCAGAACCGCGAAGTGCGAGGCACGGCCGCCACAGGCCGTCCAGTCGCCGCAAGGCGCTGTCATCGCAACGCATTAGGAGCCACCATGGATACCACCCAGCCCGACCAGAAACTGGCCGCCATTGCCACGCGCGTTGCAGCGCATGCGGCGCGCGAGGATGCGGCACTGCTTGCCGCGCTGGTCGCGCAGACGTTCCTGGATGTCGACCCCGAGGACCTGGCCAGCCGCAGCGCCGATGCAATGGCTGGTGCCCTGCTGTCCCTGTGGCAACTGGGGCGCACCCGGGCGGCCGCCGAAGCGCGCTTGCGCGTGCTCAGCCCCACGCAGGATGCCGACGGCTGGGCCAGCCGCCACACCGTGATCCAGGTGGTGAACGACGACATGCCGTTCTTGGTCGACTCCACCGGCATGGAGATCAACCGCCAGGGTCTGACGGCGCACCTGACGATCCACCCGGTGCTGGCGGTGCAGCGCGATGCGCAGGGCCGCGTGACCGCACTTGCATCGCGGCGCGAGCAGCCCGAGTGGCCGCGCGAGTCGTGGATGCACATTGAGGTCGATCGCCAGGGCGATGCCGCCGGCCGCCAGCGCCTGGCCGAAGGCATCGGCCACGTGCTCGATGACGTGCGTGCGGTCACGAACGACTGGCCGGCGATGCTGGCGCAGCTGCAGGGCGTGGTCGCGGAGGTGGAGCAGGATCTGCGTGGTTTGCCAAATGATGGCGCCAGCGCAGATCGGCGCGAGTGCCTCGCCTTCCTGCACTGGCTGGCCGATGGCCACATGCTGCTGCTTGGCTATCGCCGCCACGACCTGGTGCAGCACGAGGGCGAAGATGCGCTGAGGCTCGTGCCCGGTAGCGGTCTCGGCGTGCTGCGCGAAAGCGGCGAGGAAAAGCTGTCGCCGAGCTTCGCGCGGCTGCCACAGCTGGCGCGCGCGCTGGCGCGCGCCCCTGCGCCGCTGGTCGTGATGACCAAGGCCAATGCGCGCGCCACCATCCACCGGCCCGGTTACGTCGACTACGTGGGCATCAAGCGGCTAGATGGCGCGGGCAATGTGGTGGGCGAGCACCGCTTCCTGGGACTACTCACCTCCACCGCCTACAGCGCGCGCGTGGCCGAGATTCCGCTGCTGCGCGGCAAGGTCACGGCGGTGGCCTATGGCGCCGGCTTTGCACCCGACGGGCACTCGGGCAAGGCGCTCACGCACATCCTGGAGACCTATCCGCGCGACGAGCTGTTCCAGATCTCGGTCGAGGAACTGCGCGAGACCGCGCTTGGCATCTTGCGGCTGGGCGAGCGGCAGCGGCTGCGCCTGTTCCTGCGGCGCGATCCGTTTGACCGCTTCATCTCCTGCCTCATCTATGTGCCGCGCGAGAACTACGGCACCGACCTGCGCATCCGCTTTCAGGAGATCCTGATGCGCGCCTTCGCCGGCCTGTCCACCGACTTCGACGTGCTGCTCACCGACGCCATCCTCGCGCGCGTGCACATGACGGTGCGCACCACGCCGGGTGCGGTGCCGGCGTTTGACGCCAAGGCAGTCGAGGCCGAGCTGACCGCCGCGGCGCGGCGCTGGGACGATGAACTGCGCGATGCGCTGATCGAGGCCGAAGGCGAGGCGCGCGGCATGCAGCTGGTGCGGCGCTGGCAGCGCGCCTTTCCGGCCGCGTTTCGCGAGCGCACCGGTGCACAGGCGGCGGTGGCTGATGTTCGCAAGCTCGAGACACTGCGTCGTCCTGGCGGGGAGGGCAACGCGACCGCCTATGCCTTGTATCGGCCGCTGGGTGCCGCCGGCAACCGGCTCGGCTTCAAGGTGTATCGCGCCGGTGCGCCCGTGGTGCTGTCGCTCAGCCTGCCGATGCTGGAGAAACTGGGCCTCACAGTGCTCACCGAGAACCCGGCGCGCCTGACGCCAGTCGAGAGCGAACCTGCGTGGGTGCATGACTTTGAGCTGGAGCTCGCCGGTGGCCCTGAGATCGAGCTCGAGCCCGTGCGGCCGCTGTTCGAGGACGCGTTTGCGCGCGTGTTCGATGGCCTGGTGGAGAACGACGAGTTCAACCGGCTGGTGCTGCGCGCCAACCTGTCGGCCGAGGAAATCGTCATCCTGCGGGCCTACGCCAAGTACATGCGGCAAACCGGCTTTGCTCTGTCGCAGAGCTTCATCGAAGCGACACTAGCCACGCACCCACGCATCGCGCGCCAGCTGGTGCAGCTGTTCAAGCTGCGACTGGAGCCGGCCACCCATGAAGCCGGTGCGAGCGAGGCGCAGCAGCAGGCGATCGATGCCGCGCTGGAAAAGGTCGGCAACTTGAGCGAAGACCGCGTGCTGCGGCAGTACCTGGCCTTGATCCGCGCCACGCTGCGCACCAACTACTGGCGCACCAACGAGAAAGGCGAACGGCGCAGCTACTTGAGCTTCAAGTTCGATCCGTCGCAGGTGCCGGGGCTGCCCGAACCGCGGCCGATGTTCGAGATCTTTGTCTATTCCACGCGCTTTGAAGGTATTCACCTGCGCGGCGGCAAGGTGGCGCGCGGCGGTTTGCGCTGGTCGGATCGGCCGGAGGACTTTCGCACCGAGGTGCTGGGCCTGGTGAAGGCGCAGATGGTTAAGAACACGGTGATCGTGCCGGTGGGCTCCAAGGGCGGCTTCGTGCTGAAGAAGGCGCCGCCAACGTCGGAGCGCGAGGCCTACATGGCCGAGGGGGTGGCCTGCTACAAGGACTTCCTGCGCGGCCTGCTCGATCTCACCGACAACCTGGTGGGCGGCAAGGTGGTGCCGCCGCCGCAAACCGTGCGCCACGATGGCGACGATCCTTACCTGGTGGTTGCCGCCGACAAGGGCACGGCCACGTTTTCCGACTTTGCCAACGGCGTCAGTGCTGAATACGGCCACTGGCTGGGCGATGCCTTCGCCTCCGGCGGCTCGGTGGGCTATGACCACAAGAAAATGGGCATCAC
>JBIIZX010000068.1:0-10511 GCA_044346055.1 Burkholderiaceae bacterium
CAAGCAGCTGATGCGCTTTGTCATGTGGATCAACCGTGGCCCCACCGATCCGAGCACCAAGGTCACGTTCACCGACTGGAACGAGGTCGACCGGTTTGCCGCGCAAGTGCTCGAACTGGTGCGCGGAACGGCGCCCGCAGCGACCGCCAACGCGTCGCAGCCGGCACAGGCGACGCCACTTGCTCTTGCCTGACTCGCGTCGCCGCTGCCGGCCCGGCGCTGCTATGTTCGCGCTGCTGCTGCCGCTGCTGATCCACCGCACCGCCTGACTGAACCATGCTCGGGCGCCTGTCCGGCCTGCTGCACGCTTTGCTTGCCCCGGGCGTCCTCTTCCTGTTTGCAGCGAGCCCGTGGATCGGCATGTATCACCAGCTGCCCGAGGCGCCGGGCTGGCTGAACCTGTCGCATGTGGCGATCGGATTGGCGCTGCTGCCGCTGGCGCTCGTCTACCTCGTTGCCTGCACGCGCCACGCGCTGTGGCGCACCTACTTTCCGTGGCTGGCCGGGCAGTTTGGCGGCATCGGCCGCGATCTCGCGGGACTGACGCGCGGCCAGCGCCCGATGAGCGAGGGCGGCGGCCTGTTTGCAGCAATCGAAGGCCTACTGCTCTTTGCGCTGCTGCTGGCAGCCGGCAGCGGTGCGCTGTGGCTCGTCTTGCAGGGCGGCGACGCGGCAGTCGCGCTGCGCACGCTGCACATCGCCAGCGCGCACGGCCTTGGTTGGCTGCTGGCGGCGCATGTGCTCGCGGTGTCGCTGCACCTGGTCGATCTGGTGCGCGGCTGACGCGGCTCACTCTGCCGACTGTAATCGACAGCTTGCACAAAGGTTGGGTGGCCGGCGCCGTCGCTTCGATGTAGCGTTCGCGCCGCCGGGCACGCGTGGCAGCGCGCCGTGAGGCGAATGCAACCGGGGGGGTGCGTGGCGATGTCGAGATCTGCTTTGGTGTGCGGCTGTGCGCTGGTCGCCTTGCTCATTGGCGCAGCGCAGGCGGCATCGGGCACGGCTGCACCTGCAACGGCGCCCCCTGCCGGCAGCCCTGCCAAACATTCCTCTGCGCATTCCACCGCCCCCGCCGCTGCGCCGCTTTCTTCGCCGGGCGCGGCGAACACCGCGGCACCGTCAAGTGCCGCCGCCTCGGTCGCCGTTGATGATGCCAACGAGCGCCCAGCCACCCTGCGCGTGCTGAACCGCGAAATCATCACCTTCCGCGGCGTGGTGGGCGGCGCCTCTCCTGAAAAGCGGGTCGAGCGCGCGCGCCAGCGCTTTCGCGAGCTGCCCGAGTACGTCGTCAACCTGCCGTTGCGCACGCTGCCCTTTGCGCTCGACCGCACCCGTGGTGTGCAGGTCCTGCTGGGCGACGAGTTCCTGTTTGCCGTGCTGGAGAGCGATGTCGACGTCGAGCATCGCCAGACGCTGGAGGTCCTCACGCAGCAGACCGTTGAGCGCATGGAAGACGCGCGCAAGGCATGGCATGACACGCGTGATACGCCACTGCTGCTCAAGGGGCTGGCGAAGGCCGTTGGCGCCACGCTGGTGCTGGGCCTGCTGATCTGGGTCGTGTTCATGGCCACACGCAAGATGGTCCAGTGGCTGGAGGCGTGGCGCGACCGGCTGGCGGCGCGCAACCGCGGCGTCGACTGGCGCGAACTGCTGGCGCGCCTGGCGCTGGGCGTGATGCAGCTGGTGCAATGGTTCGTGCTGCTGGCGCTGGGCTATGTCTGGCTGGGGCAGGTGCTCTCCAGCTTCGTGGCCACGCAACCTCTGGCGCGTGAACTCGGCGGCTGGTTCTGGGGCAAGGTGAACTGGGTCACCGATGGCGCCATCGACAGCCTGCCCGGCATTGCCACCGTGATCATCGTGCTGGCGCTCACGCGGGCGGTGGTGGACGTGCTCGGCTACTTCTTCAATGCCGTGCAGCAGGGGCGGCTGCAGTTGCCGTGGGCGTATCCGGAGACCACACCGGCCACGCGCCGCATCGTGACGCTGGTCGTGTGGGCGCTGGGGATTGCCATCGCCTACCCGTACCTGCCGGGGGCGAGCAGCGAGGCATTCAAGGGACTGTCGGTGCTGCTGGGCCTGATGGTCACGCTCGGCTCGGCGGGGCTCGTGACGCAGGCGATGAGCGGCCTGGTGGTGATCTACGCGCGGGCGCTGCGCAAGGGCGATTTTGTCGAGGTCAACGGCGTGCAGGGCGTGGTGACGGAGGTTGCGTCGCTGGCCACCAAGATCATCAATGTGCGCAATGAAGAGATCACGATTCCCAACTCGGTGGTCATCTCCTCGCCGATCCGCAACTACTCAAAGCTGGCCGGCACGCAGGGCACGCTGCTCACGACGAAGGTGACCATCGGCTACGACACGCCGTGGCGGCAGGTGCACGCGATGCTCGAGCAGGCCGCACTGCAGACGGCTGGCGTGCGCAAGGAGCCGCACCCTTATGTGTACCAGCGGGCGCTCTCCGACTTCTACGTCGAGTACGAGCTCTTTGTCAGCATCGACCGGCCGATCGAGCGCATTCCGATCCAGTCCGGCTTGCACGCGGCAATCCAGGACGCGTTCAACGAGCACGGCGTGCAGATCATGTCGCCGCACTTCTTTGCCCAACCCGAGCAGGCGGTCGTGGTGCCAAAGGCGGACTGGTTCAAGGCGCCCGCCGGCTAAGCACATGCGTTGCGATGGCGCAACCCTGAACCAAGGTTCACTGTTGCTAGGCTTCCACGGCCAGTACAGTCCACGGCCCGCGTTCCGCAGGTGAAAGCGCGGCCCCTGTCGTCGGCGTTCCCCCTTCGCGCGCATCTGAACGCGCTGTTGTCGGCGGCGCCGGCGCAGGTAACCGACGCTGCGCGATGTCAACCAGGATGAAGATGAAAAGCGGCACACGCAACGGCTCCAATGGTCCGGGCGCAGCGAACAGCGGCGCAGCCGGGGTACGCGGCAAGGCTGGCGCCAAGGCCAGCACCAAATCCAGCACCATCGCAGCCCCCGTCTCGGCCGGCGGGCGCGCCCGCAAGGCGGTTGAGCGCAAGCCGATCGATCCGCCCGTGCTGGGCCGTCGTCCGGCCCGACCCAGCAAGCGGCGGCGCATTGCCATCGCCTGCCAAGGTGGTGGTAGCCAGACCGCGTTCACGGCCGGTGCCCTGCGCGGCCTGATGGAGGCCGGCGCGCACAAAGAGTTCGAGATCGTGAGCCTGTCAGGCACCTCGGGCGGGGCCATCTGTGCCGCGCTCGCCTGGTATGCCTTTGCCAAGGGCGATCAGGTGCCGTGGCAGCGCCTGTACGACTTCTGGCAGGAAAATGCGGCCAGCTCACCGTCCGAGCGCGCCTTCAACCACTACGTGGTCGAGTCGATGCGCATGACCAACGCCGGGCGCATGCCGAGCCTGTCGCTGAGCCCAGCGTCGCCGCTGGTCAAGATGATGATGGAGGCCTCCACGCGCGGCCTGCGTCCACTGTTCACCGATTTTCGCGGGCTGCTGGAAAAGCACATCGACTTTGCCGAGCTCAAGCGCTGGGGCGCACTGCCGGACCTTCCGGCCCTGGTCCTTGGCGCAGTCAATGTGCTCAACGGCCGCCTGGCCAAGTTCTGCAGCCGCATCGAGCCGATCCGCGCCGAGCACATCCTTGCCTCCTGCGCGGTGCCGAGCATCTTCCCGGCGGTGGAGTTGGACGGTGGCGCCTACTGGGACGGTCTGTTCTCCGACAACCCGCCGATCTCCGAACTCACCCAGGCGCGCTACGTCGGCGAACAGAACCTGCCGCACGAGATCTGGGTCATCAAGGTCAATCCCACGGGCGCCGAGGCCGTGCCTACCACGGCCGACCAGATCAGTGATCGCCGCAATGAGCTCATTGGCAACGGCTCGCTGTTCCAGCAGCTTGACGCGCTGTCGGTGATGAACGAGCTGTACTTCAAGGGCGCGTTCGCGCCGGCGTTTGCAAAGCGCTTTGACCTGGACGGGCCGATCCGCATCCCGCGCTGCTTCTGCGATGACGAGGTGCGGCCCTATCACCTGCCGTTCATCGAGATGTCGCCGGCACTGGCGTCCAAGCTCGACTACGAAAGCAAGCTCGATCGAAGCCTGGAGCACATCCAGGAACTGATGGCTGACGGCGAAGCGCAGGCCCGCGTCTTTCTCGCCGAGCGCGCCGCGCTCATGCCCGCGCAATCACGCCGTCGGGCCGCAGCCTAGCGGATTGGATTAACGCGGCTTGGATTGTGGTTCAAGAGTTGGTTGATGACTTGCTTTGCGGACTTGATTGAAGTCTTGGTTGAAGAGGATCCCATGCGGTCGACCCGCCCTTCGCATCGTGCACCCGAAACCTCGAGCTGCGGCGCGTTGCGCCGTCCCGCGCTCGTCCTGTCACTGCTGATTGGCGCGCTTGTCGCCGGCTGCGGCAAGCAGGCGGCCATGCCGCCGCCACCGCCGGTGCCGGAGGTTGGCGTGATCAAGGTCGAGGCCAGGTCGACGCCGCTGTTTGCCGAGCTCGTCGGCGACGTACGCGCCTTTCGCGAAGTCGAGCTGCGGCCGCGGGTCAGCGGCGTGGTCGAGAAACAGATGTTCACGCCGGGCCAGATGGTGCGCGAGGGCCAGCCCTTGTTCCTGATCGACACCCGTGCGCTTGACTCAGGCGTGGCCGATGCGCAGGCCAAGCTCATCGATGCCGAGGCGCAGCTGACGCGCGCGCGCCAGGATGTCGAGCGCTACAAGCCGCTGCTGGTCGACGACGCCATTCCGCGCCAGACCTACGAGCAGGCGGTGGCAGCGCAAACGCAGGCCGAGAGCCTGGTGGGCTCGCGCCGCGAAGGCGTGACGCGCGCCAAGATCGACCGTGGCTTTGCCGAGGTGACCGCACCCGTCACCGGCCAGATCGGCCTGCAGAAGGTCGAGGTCGGCGGCCTGGCGACTTCGGGCTCGACGGTGCTTGCCGTGGTCTCCTCGCTCGACCCGGTGGTCGTGTACTTCAGCGTCTCGGAGAAGGAGTACCTCGACTTCGCGCGCCGCTTTGAGGGCACCAAGCAGGCGGATCGAGCCGAGCAGCGCAGGCCGATCGAGCTGCTGCTGTCAGATGGCTCCAGGTCCAAGTACCCGGGCAAGTTCGACTTCGCAGATCGCGCCATCAATCCGCAAACCGGCACCCTCACGCTGCGCGCGGCCTTCCCCAATCCCGAGCAGCTGTTGCGGCCCGGCATGACCGGGCGCGTGCGGCTTGTGTACGACGTTGCCGCGGCGGCGATCGTGATTCCGCAAAAGGCGGTGACGGAGTTGCTCGGGCGCCAGTTCGTGTCCGTGGTTGGCGCCGATGGCAAGGTCGAGCAGCGCGCCGTGAAGACGCGTGACCGCATCGGCGACCAGTGGCTGATCGAGGAGGGGCTCAAACCCGGCGAGACCGTGGTGGTTGAAGGCGTGCAGAAAGCGCGCCCTGGCGGCATCGTGAAGGCGGTGCCCATTGACACCGCGGTCGCGACAGCCGAGCCGGCTGGCGCCGCCAAGAAGTAGCGGGGCCGCGGCGATGGCGCGTTTCTTTATCGACCGGCCGGTCTTCGCGATTGTGCTGGCGCTCGTGATGCTGATCGGCGGCGCGGTGGCCGGCCTCAGCCTGCCGATCGCGCAGTTCCCGCAGATCACGCTGCCCACGATCCGCGTCCAGGCGGCTTATCCCGGCGCAAGCGCCGAGGTGGTCGAGCGCGCGGTGGCGCAGGCGGTGGAAGAGCAGGTCAACGGCGTCGAGGGCATGGTGTACATGCAGTCGAGCTCGGCCGGCAACGGCGCCTATCAGCTCGACGTGACGTTCGATCTCGCGCGCAACGCCGACATCGCCAGCGTGCAGGTGCAAAACCGCGTGTCGCAGGCCAACGCGCGCCTGCCGCAGGAGGTGCTCAACGCCGGCATCACCACCAAGAAGAGCACGCCCGACACGCTGATGTACGTGGCGTTTCATTCGCCCAAGGGCACCTACGACGAGCTGTTTCTCAATAACTACCTGACCATCAACGTCATCGAGAGCCTGAAGCGTGTCAAGGGCGTGGGCAGCGTGCAGGTGTTCGGTGCCGAGTTCGGCATGCGCCTGTGGCTCAAGCCGGACCGCATGTCGGTGCTCGGCGTTTCGCCCACCGATGTGTACCAGGCGGTGAAGGAGCAGAACCTGCAGGCGCCGGCGGGCCAGATCGGCGCGCAGCCGGCACCGAAGAACCAGCAGTTCCAGTATGGCGTCGAGGTGCGCGGCCAGCTGGAGCAGGTGTCGGAGTTCGAGAACATCATCGTGCGCGCGCTGCCCGATGGCTCGTTCGTGCGCGTGAAGGACGTGGCGCGAGTTGAGTTGGGCGCCAAGGAGTACTTCTTCACCGCGCGCTACAACGGCAAACCGGCGGCTGCGTTCTCGGTGAGCCTGACACCCGATGCCAGCGCGATCGAGACCGCGGATCTGCTGAACAAGGAGCTCGCCAACCTCGCGCAGTCGTTCCCGTCGGACCTCGCCTACGACGTGGTGATCGACAACACCATTTTTGTCAGGGCCTCGCTCGAGGAAGTGGTACACACCTTCTTCGAGGCGCTCTTGCTGGTGCTGATCGTGGTGTTCCTGTTCCTGCAAAGCTGGCGCGCCACGCTGATCCCGATGCTGGCGGTGCCGGTGTCGCTGGTGGCGACCTTCGCTGCCTTCACGCTGCTGGGCTTCACCATCAACACGCTGACGCTGTTTGGCATGGTGCTGGCTATCGGCATCGTGGTGGACGATGCGATCGTTGTGGTGGAGGCGGTGGAGCATCACATGCACGCCAACGGCCTGTCGCCCCGCGACGCCACCATCAAGGCGATGGAAGAAGTCAGCGGCCCGGTGGTGGCGATTGCGCTCATTTTGATGGCGGTGTTCGTGCCAGTCGCCTTCCTCGGCGGCATCGCGGGCGTGATGTACCAGCAGTTTGCGATCACGGTGGCCGTGTCCACGGGCCTGTCGGCCTTGGTTGCGCTGACGCTGACCCCAGCGCTATGCGCGCTGATGCTCAAGCCCAAGGATCACCACGCCAAGCCGGGGCTGATCGGTCGCTTCTTTGGCGGCTTTAACAAGGCGTTCGATGCGGTGACGGTGCGTTATGGCAACGGCGTGGCGCGCGCGATTCGTGCCAGTGTCGCCTCGCTTGCGGTGCTGGCGATCCTGATCTTTGCCGCCTTTGGCCTCATGTCCAAGGTGCCCAGCGGCTTCGTGCCGCCCGAGGACCAGGGCTACTTCCTGGGCTCGCTGCAGATGCCTCCGGCCGCCTCGCTCAACCGGACGATGCAGGCCACGAAGGAGGTGCAGAAGATCATCGACACCACGCCTGGCGTGTCGCGCTCGCTCGTCATCAACGGCTACAGCCTGCTCACCGGGGCCGTGCAGTCGGATGCCGCACTGATGGTCATTGCGCTCAAGCCTTGGGCCGAGCGCGTCGCGCCCGAGGAGCAACTGGGCGCCATCATCCGCAGCTTCTATGGCCGCGCGCAGTCGATTCGCGAGGCGAACGTGATCGCCTTTAATCCGCCGCCGATCCCCGGCCTGGGCTCCACCGGCGGCTTCAGCTTCAAGCTGCAGGACCGGGCCGGAAACTCCGCACAGGATCTGGCGCGCGTGGCCCAGGACTTCGTCACAGCCGCCAAGCAGCGGCCGGAGATCGGCAATGCGTACTCCAAGTTCGATCCGCGCACGCCGGCGATTCGGCTCGATCTGGATCGCGAGAAGGCCAAGAAGCTCGGCGTGGCGATCAACGATGTGTCGCTGGCGCTGCAGACCTATCTCGGCGGGCTCAATATCAACGACTTCTCGCGCTTTGGCCGCAGCTTCAAGGTGTCAATGCAGGCCGAGCCGCAATACCGCGCCGACATCAAGGGACTCAATCTCATCTACGTGCGCAGCAACAAGAACGAGATGGTGCCGCTTTCTACCCTGGTGACACCGGTGTCGATCAGCTCGCCGACCAACATCCAGCGCTTCAACCTGTATCGCACGGCCGACATTGGCGGCGACGCCGCCCCCGGCTTCAGCTCCGGGCAGGCCATCAATGCGATGGAAGCCGTGGCACGCGAGACGCTGCCGCCAGGCTATGGCTTCGAGTGGGCGGGCATCAGCCTGCAGGAGAAGAAATCCGCGGGGCAGGCCCCGATCATCTTTGCCTTCGCCATCCTGTTCGTGTTCCTGTTCCTGGCGGCGCTGTATGAAAGCTGGGCGGTGCCGTTTGCGGTGCTCTTTGCCGTACCGCTGGGCATCTTTGGCGCGATGACCGGGCTGTACGTCACGGGGTTGTCCAACAACATCTACGCGCAGATCGGGCTGGTGCTGCTCATTGGTCTGGCGGCCAAGAACGCGATCCTGATTGTCGAGTTCGCCAAGATGAAGCGCGAGGAGGGTATGGACGCGGTGGCTGCTGCGCTGGAAGCGGCCAGGCTGCGCCTGCGCCCGATCATCATGACTTCGTTCGCCTTCATCCTCGGCGTGGTGCCGCTGATCCTTGCCAGTGGCGCGGGTGCGGCCTCGCGTGTCTCCATGGGCATCACCGTATTCAGCGGCATGCTGGCGGCCACGCTGCTGGCGATCTTCTTCGTGCCGGTGCTGTTCGTGGTGGTTGACCGCATCGTGCAGCGCTTCAGCGGGCCGAAGAAGGTGGTGGCGCAGCCGGAGGCCGCGGAATGAGCGCTCCTCGCAACGTAAGCAAACCGAACAAGGTCAGCCAAGTGAGCACGAGGGCTACACTGAGCGCACTGCTTGGTTTGGCGCTCTTGCCCGCGGCCATGCTCGTCGGCTGCGCGGTGGGCGAGGACTACAAGCGCCCCGAGGTGCAGCCGCCGGCTGAATTTCGCGGCACCACTGCGCCCGGCACATCGCTCGGCGCCAGCGACTGGCGCAGCGTCTTCACCGACCCGGTGCAACAGGCGCTGATCGACGAGGCGCTGAAAACCAACCTCGATCTGCGCACGGCCGAGTCGCGCATCCGCGAGGGCCAGGCCGGTGTCGTGATCGCGCGCTCCGGCGGCTTGCCAACCGTGGCGCTCGGCCTGAGCACAAGTCCCACGGCACGGCTGCCCGGCGACAACCTGACCTCGAGCTTCCTGGCGGCCGGGCTGTTGAGCTGGGAGATCGACCTGTGGGGCCGTGTGCGGCGCGGCACCGAAGCCGCACGCGGGGACCTTGCGGCGCGCGAAGCAGCGCGCGACGGTGCGCAGGTCTCGCTGGTCGCTGAAGTGGCCTCACGCCACTTTGAGCTCGCCGCGCTGCGTGAAGTGCTGGCCAGCACCGAGAGCAATGCCGCGCTGCAGGCCGACTCGCTGCGCCTGATGCGTCGGCGCAATAGTGCAGGCCTCGTCTCGGCGGCCGAAGTGCGGCAGTCGGAGGCGCAGCTGGCGGCCACGCGCGCGCGCATTCCGGACATCAAGCGGCAAATCACCGCGACCGAGAATGCGCTGTCGCTGCTGCTTGCGCGGGCGCCGGGGGCCATCGACACCACTGCGGTCAAGCAATCGCTGCCGCCTTCGCTGCCTGCTGGATTGCCATCGGAACTCATCGAGCGCCGCCCCGACCTGCGCGAGGCCGAGCATCGGCTGGTGGCAGCCAACGCGCGCGTGGGCGAGGCCAAGGCGCAGCTGCTGCCCAGCCTGTCGGTTACCGGGGCCTTTGGCAGCTTGAGCACCGCGCTCGGCGATCTCTTCAGCAGCAAGGCGGCTGATGTCGCCTCGCTCGGCCCCAACCTCACGCAGACGCTGTATGCGGGCGGGGCGTTGCGCGCCAACCAGGACGCGGCCGAAGCCCGCCTGGAGCAGGCGCTGCTTGCTTATCGCAAGGCAGGGCTCAATGCGTTGCGCGAGGTCTCCGATGCGCTCACCGCCTACGAGCGCAGCGGCGAGCAGCTCGACCGCGAGGCCGAGCGCGTGGTGGCGCAGCGCGAGGCGCTGCGGCTGGCGGACAAGCGTTTTGCCGCTGGCGTGGTGAGCTTCTTTGAGGTGCTCGATGCGCAGCGCCAGCTGCTCGCGGCCGAGACGGATGTCGTCAACGCGCGGCTGCAGCGCCAGCTCGCCTACGTGCAGGTGTTTCGTGCGCTCGGCGGCGGCTGGAGCAAGCCAGCGCCAGTGGTGGCGGCCGGCTGAGTGAGCCCGCGCTGAGCCAGCCCGCTGAGCCAGCTCGCTGAGCCAGCTCGCTAAGGCAGCTCGCTACGCCAGCCCGCTAAGGCAGCTCGCTAAGGAGGCTAGCCAAAGCAGCTCGCCAAGGCTGCAAGATCCAGCGCTCGATCAACACTGACTCTGCGCGCGTCGCCGGTCGCAACAGCTTGACGGACCTCGGCACAGCGCGGCGAGTGCGGCGTGACACGGCGGTGCCCGCTCGCAGGATGCCAAGCGCGCGTCCCTGGCTCGGATGTTTCACCAGCTTGGCCCTGTGCACCCACGGTGTATGCGTCCGGCCAACCCCTCTTGACGGGTGCGGTGCCGTCAGTGCAGCGGCGTGGTGGAGCGCCAGCGATGCGGCAGCAGTTCCTCGATGCGGCGGGCCGG
>JBIIZX010000463.1:0-3107 GCA_044346055.1 Burkholderiaceae bacterium
CTCGCGGGCTGCAGCGAGGTCGTCAACAGCCCGCATCCGCTGGGGGCAGAACGCAGCAACACGCTCTTCACTGCGTATTCCGAGCGGCCTAAGTACCTCGATCCGGTCAGCTCGTACAACAACAACGAGACCCCCTGGACCTTCACCATCTACGAGCCGCCGCTGCGGTATCACTATCTCAAGCGGCCCTACACACTCAATGCGCATAGCGCCGAACTGCCCACCCGGCGCTTTCTCGACAAGGACGGCAAGCCGCTGCCCGACGATGCGCCAGTCGAGCAGATTGGCTTCACGGTCTACACGCTGCGCATCAAGCCCGGCATCCGCTTTCAGCCGCACCCGGCCTTTGCGCGCGACGCGGCCGGCAACCATCTGTTTCATGCGCTCACGCCCGACGACCTGAGCGGCAAGTACTCGGTGATGGATTTTTCGCTCGAGGGCGCGGCGAGCACGACGCGCGAGCTGACGGCCGAGGACTTCGTTTACCAGATCAAGCGGCTCGCCAGTCCCTACGTGCCGACGCCGTCACCGCTTTATGGTCTGCTCAACCAGTACATCGTGGGGCTCAAGGATCTCGGCGACACGCTGCGTGCCGAGCACAAGGCGGCGGTCGCGCAGCGCACAGCGACCGAACGGTGGCTGCCGTGGCGCGACCTGCGCGAGGTGCCGTTCGAAGGCGCGCGCGCGCTCGATGCGCACACGCTGGAGATCCGCGTCAACGGTGTGTATCCGCAGTTCCGCTACTGGCTGGCGATGACGTTTTTCGCGCCGGTGCCATGGGAGGCTGACAAGTTCTACGCGCAAAAGGGCATGACCGAGCGCGCGCTCACGCTCAACCAGTGGCCGGTGGGCACGGGGCCGTTCATGCTGGTGGAGCAGGGGCCGAATCGCTACGTCATGGAGCGCAACCCCAACTATCGCGGCGAGCCTTACCCGTGCGATGGCATGCCGGGCGATGCAGAGAAGGGATTGCTGAAGGACTGTGGCAAGCCCACGCCCTTTGTCGACCGCGTGGTCTCCACTATTGAGAAGGAACGCCAGCCCCTGGAGACCAAGGTGGTGCAGGGCTATTACGACATCCCGCAGATCGAGCGGCTGGATGATGGCTTTCGCCTGCAGCAGGAAATCGCGGATAAGTCGGGCCGCTGGGAGCAATTGACCGAGCGCGGCCTGCAGATGCCCACGTCGATCGAGCCCACCAGCTGGTACATGGGGTTCAACTGGCTCGACCCGGTGGTGGGCAAGGGTGCCACACCGGAGCAGCAGGCGCGCAATCGCAAGCTGCGCCAGGCGATCTCGATTGCCACCGACTGGGAGGAGTACACCAACATCTTCTTCGACACCTATGGCCCGGCGCAGACCTCCATGAGCCCGATCTCCCCGGGCCTGTTCGGCTACCGCGAAGGCGAAGCCGGCATCAACTCCGTCACGCACGTCTGGAAAGACGGCCGCGCACAGCGGCGCTCGATTGAGGACGCCAGGAAGCTCCTGGTCGAAGCGGGCTTTCCCGGTGGCCGCGATGTGCAAAGTGGGCGACCACTGGTGCTGTACTACGACAGCAATGGCGTGGGACCGGCGTACCAGGCGCGGCTTGAGTGGCAGCAGAAGCAGATGGCCAAGCTGGGCATTCAGCTGGAGATCCGCGCGGCCGATTACAACCGCTTCCAGGACCGCATGCGCAAGGGCCATGCGCAGATCTTTTTCTGGGGCTGGAACGCCGACTATCCGGACCCCGAGAACTTTTTGTTCCTGCTCGAGAGTTCGCAGTCCAAGGTCAAGTTCGACGGCGAGAACGCGGCCAACTACGACAACCCCGAGTACGACCGCCTCTATGAGCAGATGAAGAATCTGCCCGACGGGCCGCGCCGGCAGGCGGTGATCGACCGCATGGTGAAGATCGTGCAGGACGATGCGGTGTGGATGTTCGGCATTTTTCCCGGCAGCACCGCCGTGCAGCAAGCGTGGGTCGGCAACGGCAAGCCGTCGATCATCATCAAGGACACGGCGAAGTTCGTGCGCATTGATGTGGAGCAGCGCACCGCGGCCCTGGCGCAGTGGAACCGTCCCCGCACCTGGCCGCTGGCGCTCGTGCCACTGGCGCTGCTGCTCATTGGCTGGCCCGCATGGCGCCTGTGGCGGCAGCGCGATTTGCGCAATGCGCGGGGCGCCGTGGTGGCTGACGCGGCAGTGACGCCGCAGCCGGCAGCGAAAGGCGGCGCGTGATCGCCTTTTTGGTCCGGCGCTTGGCCTACGCGCTGGCGGTGCTGGCCGGCGTGAACGTCGTTGTCTTTGCGCTTTTTTTCTCGGTCAACACGCCGGACGATATGGCGCGCCTGCAACTGGGCAAGCGCATCACCGCCGAGTCACTGGCTCGCTGGAAGGCCGAGCGCGGCTACGACAAGCCGCTGTACTTCAACACGCATGCGCCCGGCGTCGCCAAGGTGTCCGACACCGTTTTCTTCCAGACCAGCGCCCGGCTGTTGCGCTTTGACTTTGGCCAGACCAACGAGGGACGCGATATCGCCGAAGAACTTCGCGAGCGCCTGGTGCCGTCGATGGCGGTGGCGGTGCCGGTGTTCATCCTCACCGTCGGCCTGTCGATCCTGTTTTCACTCGTGCTGGCGCTGTTTCGCGGCACCCGGCTCGACACGGGCGGCGTGGTGCTGCTGGTGGCGCTGATGTCGATCTCGTCGCTGTTTTTCATCATCATGGGCCAGTACACCTTCAGCAAGGTGCTGCGCCTGGCGCCCCTGTCGGGCTACGTGCCGCCGCCGGAGATGCTCAAGTACGTACTGCTGCCGATCGCGGTGCTGGTGGTGGCGCGGCTGGGGCCGGACGCGCGGTTGTATCGCGCCATTTATCTCGAGGAACTCGGCAAGGACTATGTGCGCACGGCGCGCAGCAAGGGCCTGTCCGAGTTCACGGTGCTGTTTCGCCATGTGCTGCGCAACTCGCTGATCCCCATCATCACCTCGTCGGCCTCGCTGCTGCCAGTGTTGTTTGTCGGTGCCATCGTGACCGAGACCTTTTTTGCCATCCCGGGGCTGGGCGCGTTCACCATCGAGGGCATCACGCAGCAGGACTTCGGGATAGTGCGGGCCATGGTG
>JBIIZX010000464.1:0-3085 GCA_044346055.1 Burkholderiaceae bacterium
GATGCACGTGGATGCCGGGGGAAAGTAGAGCCGGCAAGCGAGCCCGGCAAGCGCGCGAGTTTATGGAAAGCGCGCGGCAAGCGCGGGAAAGCAGGAAGCCGAACCCAACGCTCCACGAAGCGGATCCGCACGTGGGTGCGGCCCGCGGACATGGACGCTCGTTCCCGACGTTCGTTCACGCCGCTCGTTCACGCCGCCCGGCACACCGCGGCAGCGCCGCTACACTCGATCGTCGCGGCAATAGCTTCCCGGCGATGTGGTGCAACAGCGAGACTCATCGTTGCATCCACCCTCTCCGCACCCGCCCTTCATTTCGACGTTCATGGCCCAACCCAGCGACCTGCAGATCGAGATCGCGGCCGCTGCTGCGCGCCTGATCGCCGAGGACGGCCTGGACTACGCCAGCGCCAAGCGCAAGGCCGCGCACGAGGTGCTCGGCGAGGGTACGCGCCAGACGTTGCCGGACAACGCGGTAGTGGAGCTGGAGCTGCGCCGTTATCTGCAGACCTTCGAGCCCGAGCGACATCCACAGCGCTTGGCCGCGCTGCGCGCACTGGCGGCGCAGTGGATGGACCGGCTGGCACAGTTCGAGCCCTATGTGGTCGGTGCCGTGCTGAATGGAACGGCGACCGAGCACTCCGATGTGCACCTGCATCTGTTCACGGACGACGTCAAGGAAGTGGAGATGTTCCTGCTCGACGCCGGCTTTGACTTCGAGGTCGATGAAGGTGACGGGCGCCCCGGCGGCGCCGCCGAAGTGCTGCATCTGGTTGCAACACCCCCGCGTGCACTCGGCCTGCCGACTCGCGTGGGCATGGTGCTGTCACTGCATGCGGCCGACGCACTGCGCACTGCACCTCGCTTTCGCTCCAGCGCGCCCGGCTTGCATCCGGTGGAGGCCGCTGGCCGCGCCAGTCTCGATCAACTGCGGCAGTTACTGGCGACGAGCGCGGCATGAACCGGCGCCAGGGACTTTTGCTCGCGGCCACCGGCCTTGGCGCCGCCACCCTCGGCGGCGGTCTGGCGTGGTGGCGCCTGTCGCCGAAACCGGCCACAGACACTGCCGTCGTGCAGCTCTTTGCGCAGACCTTTGCCGACGCGGATGGCCGCCCACAGCCGATGGCGCAATGGCGTGGCAAGGTGCTGGTGGTCAACTTCTGGGCCACGTGGTGCGCGCCCTGTGTCGAGGAAATGCCGGACCTGGAGCGCGTGCGCGCTGCCCATCAGGACCGCAACGTCGAGATCGTTGGCCTGGGGATCGACAGCGCCGCCAAGATCCGCGCCTTTCGGGACGAGCATCGGCTGACCCTGCCCCTGCTGGTGGCCGGGGCCGGCGGCTCGGAACTCGGGCGCCTGCTTGGCAACATGGCGGGCGCCCTCCCCTATACTGCTCTCATGGACCCGGCCGGCAGCGTTGTGCAACGCAAGCTGGGACGCATCAAGCAGGTCGAACTGGAGCAATGGCTGGCAGTCCAGGTCGGTCGACCGGCCTGATCGACCAAGGTTGTCACCCGCTGGACATCCGGCGCGGCCCAGACCACAATCCGCGCCTTCTCCCAAGTTTTGCCGTGTAGTTTGCTCAACTTCCTGCTTTTGCAGGAAGGCGCGGCGAGAAAACATCGTTGGCTTCGCGCATCCTTGTCCTTAATGGACCCAATCTGAACCTGCTCGGCGCACGCGAGCCCGGCATCT
Source organism: Burkholderiaceae bacterium (assembly GCA_044346055.1). Lineage (GTDB taxonomy): Bacteria > Pseudomonadota > Gammaproteobacteria > Burkholderiales > Burkholderiaceae_F > JALHMQ01. The sequence continues at coordinate 1,693 of JBIIZX010000464.1, forward strand.
ATGGCACGCGCACGCTGGCCGAGATCGAGCGGGAACTCACGGAAGTGGCAGCCCGCCATCGCGCCGAAGTGGTTTTCTTCCAGAGTAACCATGAAGGCGCGCTGATCGATCGGGTGCATGCCGCCCGCTCCGATCAGACCGACTTCATGGTGGTCAATGCGGGCGCATTCACCCACACCAGCATTGCCCTGCGCGACGCGCTCAAGGCGGTGGCGATCCCGTTCGTGGAAGTGCACCTGTCCAACGTGCATGCGCGCGAGACCTTTCGCCACCACTCGTACCTCGCCGACATTGCGGTTGGCTCGATCGTCGGTCTCGGTTGGGCCGGCTATCGGTTTGCTCTCGAGTTCGCCCTGACTGATCGCGCCTCCTAGCGCTCCACAGCGCTGCCCGGCGAAAGGACTCCTCATGGATCTGCGCAAACTGAAGACCCTGATCGACCTCGTTGCCGAGTCCGGCATCGCCGAGATCGAAGTAACCGAGGGCGAGGACAAGGTCCGCATCGTCAAGCACAGCCCAGCCGCAGTCGCCGCGCCGACGCCGACCTACTACGCAGCGCCGCTGCCGCAGGCGGCAGTGGCACCCGTTGCGCCAGCGGCCAGCGCAGCCGCAGTAGCCGCACCGCTGGAAGAAGAGATAAAGGGCAACGTCGTCAAGTCGCCCATGGTCGGCACCTTCTACCGCTGCCCGAGTCCTGGCGCGAAGTCGTTCGTCGAAGTCGGCCAGGCGGTCAAGCCCGGCGACACGCTGTGCATCATCGAGGCGATGAAGCTGCTCAACGAAATCGAGGCCGAGGTGGCCGGCGAGGTCAAGCAGGTGCTCGTCGAGAACGGCCAGGCGGTGGAGTACGGCCAGCCGCTCTTCGTGATCGGCTGACGCGTCGATGTTCGGAAAAATCCTCATCGCCAACCGCGGCGAAATCGCACTGCGGATCCAGCGCGCCTGCCGCGAGCTTGGCATTCGCACGGTGGTCGTGCACTCGACCGCGGATAACGAGGCCAAGTACGTGAAGCTGGCCGACGAGTCGGTCTGCATCGGCCCGCCGCCGTCCAAGGACAGCTACCTGAACATCCCCGCGATCATCAGCGCCGCCGAGGTGACTGACGCCGAGGCGATTCACCCCGGCTACGGCTTCCTCTCGGAGAACGCCGACTTTGCCGAGCGCGTGGAGAAGTCGGGCTTCGTCTTCATCGGCCCGCGGCCGGAGTCGATTCGCCTGATGGGCGACAAGGTCAGCGCCAAGCAGGCCATGCAGGCCGCCGGGGTGCCCACGGTGCCCGGCTCCGAAGGGGCCCTGCCCGAGGACCCGCGCGAAGTTGTTCGCATCGCGCGCAGCGTTGGCTATCCAGTCATCATCAAGGCCGCCGGCGGCGGCGGCGGGCGCGGCATGCGA
>JBIIZX010000465.1:0-3080 GCA_044346055.1 Burkholderiaceae bacterium
AACTCAACACCACCGCGCGCAACAAGCTCAAAAGCGCACAGCGGCGACCCTCGATCATCGCTGCCTGCTGGGCTCAGGCCGAATTGTGGTGATGTCGCTATTTAAGGAAAGCTCAATAGACCAAGGAGACCTTGAAGTGAACAACAACATGGAGCGGCGCTGGTTCCTGAAGATTGCGGTCACCGGTGCTGCTGGCTCGGCCCTGGCCATCAGCGGCAGCGCCTCGGCCAACGCTAATGCCCCAGTGCGCACCTCGCTCAAGTACCAGGACAAGCCGGCCGCCAATGGCGACAAGTGCGCCGGTTGTACCCACTTTGTCCCGGGCAAGGGACCCACCGACAAGGGTGGCTGCAAGATCATCACGGGTGACACAGAAATCAGCCCGAGCGGCTGGTGTGTGGCTTACGCGAAGAGGACGTAAGCGTTTGCTCCACGGTCCGCGGCCCCAGCCGCGGACCTGATGACTCAAAACAAACAAGAGAGAGGGGCTCGGGCGGCCAGGCGGCAACGCCAGCCCTGCGCCGCCAAGGTAGCCGCAAGCCCGCTGGAACCACACCGTTGCGCTAACGGCACCCTGAATGTACGGGCCGACGTTGAGTTGCGCGCAGAGCTTCAACCGGCGTACGCTGCAGTGCAATGTGGAATGTTTCAAATGCGACGAAGGCGACAGCCGCAACCGACGCACCTACCAGCAGCGATGCCGAGAACCCAGGACTGTTGCGCCCAGCGCTGGTCCTCGCAGCGCTTGGCGTGGTCTTTGGCGACATCGGCACCAGTCCGCTGTACGCGTTCCGCGAAAGCCTGGCATCCGCTGGCGGCGCCACGCCAGCCAACGTGCGGGGCATTCTCTCGCTCATCTTCTGGGCCATTACCCTCGTCGTCTCGGTCAAATACGTCTCGCTCGTCCTGCTGACGGACAACGACGGCGAAGGCGGCATCCTCGCGCTGCTAGCAGGCGTGCTGCGCCAGGTGCCACGCGACAGCCGCTATCGCACGCCCGCCATCGTCGCGGGGCTGGTGGGTGCCGCCATGTTCTACGGCGACAGCGTGATCACGCCGGCTATTTCCGTGCTCTCGGCGGTCGAGGGACTGGAAGTCGTCTCGCCGCAGTTCAAGTCGCTCGTCATTCCGCTCACGCTGGTGATCCTGGTGGCGCTTTTCGCGGTGCAGCGCTTCGGCACAGCCAGCATGGGACGCTGGTTTGGCCCGGTGATGGTGCTGTGGTTCGGCAGCCTGGCCCTGCTGGGGCTGGCGCAGATCGTGCGCAATCCGTCGGTGCTGCAGGCGCTGGTGCCGCTGCACGGCATCGCCTTCGCCATCGAGAACCCGCATCTGATGCTGGCCGTGTTCGGCGCGGTGTTCCTGGCCGTGACCGGCGGCGAGGCGCTGTATGCGGACCTTGGTCACTTCGGCCGGCGGCCGATCCGCGTCGCCTGGTTCTGGATCGTGATGCCCGCGCTGGCGATCAACTACTTTGGCCAGGGCGCGCTGGTGCTGGCCGAGCCGAAGGCGGTCGACAACCCGTTCTTCCTGCTGGCGCCGCCGCCGCTGATGCTGCCGCTGGTGGCGCTTTCGGCGGCAGCCACGGTGATCGCGGCGCAAGCGGTGATCAGCGGCGCGTTCTCGCTGACAGCCCAGGCCGTGCGCCTTGGCTATGTGCCGCGGGTCAATGTGAAGATCACCTCGAAGACCACGGCCGGGCAGATCTACGTGCCGCTGGTCAACTGGGCCCTGCTCGTGGTCGTGCTCGGCCTGGTGCTTGCCTTCGGCAGTTCATCCGCGCTGGCGGCGGCCTATGGAATCGCGGTATCGATGACCATGGTGATCACCACGCTCGGCGCCATGCTGGTCGCGTCGCGGCGCTGGGGCTGGACCACCGGCCGCGTGTGGCTGGTGTGCGGACCGCTGCTGGCGCTCGACCTCGTGTTCACGGTGGCCAATCTGACCAAGGTGGCCGAGGGCGGCTGGTTCCCGCTCGCCTTTGGCGGCCTGCTCATGCTGCTTTTCATCACCTGGCTGCGCGGACGCGAACTGCTCAACCGTGCGCTCACTCGCGGTGGCCAGCAGATGCAACCCTTCCTGCAGAGCCTGAGCGTGTATCCGCCGCAGCGGGTCGAGGGCACGGCCGTGTTCATGACGCCGACGGTGGACATGATCCCGCACTCACTGCTGCACAACCTCAAGCACAACCGCGTGCTGCACGAGCGCGTGCTGTTTCTCACGGCCGAGGCCGACAACGCGCCGCACGTGCCCGCGGCGGCCATGGCGCAGTTGCAGGATCTGGGCGACGGCTGCTGGTACGCCCGCGTGCGGCTCGGCTTCCAGGATCCGCACGATATCGACGCCATCGCACGCAACCTGTCTCGCTATCACGATTTTGAACTGGTGCCAGCCGAGACCTCGTTCTTCCTGTCGCGCCAGACCGTGCTGGTGACCCATGGCAAGGGCATGGCCTTGTGGCGCAAGCGCGTGTTTGCCTGGCTGCTGCGCAACTCGCTGCCGGCCTCGGACTTCTTCCACATCCCGCCCAACCGGGTGATAGAGATCGGCACGCAAATCGCGCTTTAGCTGACAGCGCAACCGGAGCGCTGTCAGCTCAAGGTAAATCTTGGTTTAGTAGCACTTCACCTTGGGCGCCGACCCTTGCGCCATTCGCTTGCAGGACAGTGTCGCGACGCGCCTCCGCGAGAATTCTGACAAGCACCGCCCTCCCAGTTACACCGTGCATCACCCCCGTGATGCGCACGACGCACAAGGTGGCCCTCCTCCCAGTCCAGCGGTGCGGCGGGTGACGGTTCTTTCTTCAGCGGCGTTACTCTGCTCCAGCCGCCGCTGCTCTCAGAGTCCTACGAAGTCGTCGGCGCAGTCGGTCATGGCAGGCTCACGTTTCGAAACAATCACGCGCGCACTTTCGCCAACGCGCACCGACGTTGCAAGCGCGCTGGACGAAGCCTTCACCGGCGTTCACGCCGCACTAGACGCGGCGGCCCTGAATGACGTTCACCAGAAAAACGATGATTGCGATGACCAACAGCACGTGGATAAAGCCACCCATCGTGTACGAGGTGACAAGACCCAGG
>JBIIZX010000069.1:0-10365 GCA_044346055.1 Burkholderiaceae bacterium
CGTTCAACCCGATCTCCGGCGTGCAGAAGCCTGATTCGATCGGCATTCCGGTGCCGGGCACCAACGTGCGCCTGGTCGACGACGACGGCAAGCCAGTGGCGCCCGGAGAGCCGGGCGAACTGATCGTCAACGGCCCGCAGGTCATGCAAGGCTACTGGAACAAGCCGGAGGAGACGGCCAAGACCATCAAGGACGGCTGGCTCTACACGGGCGATGTGGCCGTGATGGATGAAGACGGCTACTTCAAGATCGTGGATCGCAAGAAGGACATGATCCTGGTGTCGGGCTTCAACGTTTATCCGAACGAGGTGGAAGACGCCATCGCCAAGATGGACGCCGTGCTTGAAGTGGCGGTGATCGGCGTGCCCGATGCGAAGAGCGGCGAGGCGGTGCGTGCCTACATCGTGCCGCAGGAAGACGGCCTGACCGAGGAGGCGGTACGCGCGCACTGCAAGCAATACCTCACGGACTACAAGCTGCCCAAGGCGATCGAGTTCCGCAAGGAACTGCCAAAGACGCCGATCGGCAAGATCCTGCGCAAGGATCTCAGGGCGGATTACAAGCAGCGCAGCGGCGCCTGACGATGTATTGCTCCCGCGCCGGCGGGAGACCACTTCTTCATACCTCACCACCGGGTTCCCGCTTGCGCGGGAACAACACCCAGACGGAACTGACATGCTCAGCGAACTCGAAACCAAGCTGCTCGGCGTCATGATGATGGTCATCATGCTGGGCATGGGCGCCTCGCTCACGTTCAAGGACTTCCGCATCGCCTTCAAGAAGCCGCAGGGCATCGCCATCGGCATCGTGACGACCTACGTGCTCACGCCGATCACAGGCTGGCTTCTGGCCACGCTGCTCAAGCTGCCGGCCCCGTGGGCCGTTGGTCTCATCCTGATGGCTTGTCTGCCCGGCGGCACCACGTCCAACATCTTCAATTACTTCAGCAAGGGCGTGCTGTCGCTGTCGATCCTGATGACCGTCGTCTCCACCCTGCTCGCCGTCGTGCTGGTACCCATCACGCTGGGCGTCTTCTCGGCCGGGGTCGAAGGTGAATGGAAGATTCCGCCGGAGAACGTCGCGCAGGTCCTGTTCGTGCTGCTGGTGCCAACGCTGATCGGCATGCTGCTGCGCAAGTGGAACCCCAATGTGGGCGCGACGATCGAACTGCTGGGTGGCGCGCTCGGCATCGTGGTGATCCTGTTCCTGGTGGTCTCCTGGGTGCCGCGCAACTATCAGTTACTTCTCTCGACACCGTGGCAGGTTTACTTCGGTGCCATCGGCCTGGGCGTATTCGGCTTTGGCGTGGGCTACGTCTTCGCACGCTTAGTGCGGCAGGACAAGCGACGCGCGCGCACCATCGCGCTTGAAACCGGCATTCAGAACGGCCCGCTCGGCGTGCTGATCGTGGTGCTGAGCTTCAGCGGCTCGCAGCAGCAGGAAGTGCTGCTCATTCCGGTGCTGTACTCGCTGTTCATTGTCATCACCTCGTCGATTGCCACCATCTGGTTCCGTCGCCTGTCCACGCAGGAAGAGCTGGCGCGCGACAACGCCAAGGTGCCGACCAGCGCCAAGCCGCTCGCCGCCGCTGCTGCCTGAGGACGATCCTTGCCCACCTCAGCCTTCTTCGCGGTCCTGCGCGACACGGCGAAGCTCGCCGCGCTGGCCGCAGACGATGTCGCCAAGCAGGGCGCGAAGATCCTTGCCGCCAGCGATGACATTGCGGTCCTGACCGGTCGCGCCGCCGCCAAGACCGCGGGTATCGCGGTGGACGACCTGGCCGTGGGCGCGTCCAAGATGACCGGCGTCTCGCCCGCGCGCGAGCTTCCCGCGATCCTCACGATCTTCAAGTGGAGCGCCATTCACAAGGTCTGGCTGGTGGCACTCGTGCTCGCGGTCAGCGTGTGGGCGCCGCTGCTCATCACCGGCGCGCTGGTCCTGGGCGGGCTCTATCTCGCCTCCGAAGGGGGCAAGGCGCTGCTGCAGCGTCTTGGCGTGGGCGGAAAAGGCTCCGAGGTGCAGCTGAGCGAAGCAGACAAGATCAAGGGCGCGATCCGCACCGACGTCGTGCTGAGCCTCGAGATCCTTGTGATTTCGCTCGCCGCGGTGGGCGAGGCACCGCTGGCGCACAAGGCGGCCGTGCTGGTGGCCATGAGCGTGCTCATGACCGTCGGCATCTACGGCCTGGTGGCGATCCTCGTGCGGCTGGACGACTGGGGCCTGCACATGGTCCAGTCAACCTCGCCGGCACGCCAGGCGCTCGGGCGGCGCATTGTTGTCATCGCGCCGAAGATCCTGGCTGCCCTCGATCCTATCGGCATGGTGGCGATGCTCGCCGTGGCCGGGGGTATTTTCACGCATCTCTTGCACCTGGCCTATCCGCACTGGGCGCTCGGCCTGCTCGGCGACACGCTGGTGGGCGCGGTCATCGGCACAGCGCTCGCCGGCGGCGCGCATCTGGCCGTTCGCGCCAAGCGGGCGACCGCCTGAGGGCTTCCGGCAGCGGCACTCGGCGTGCCGCTAACCTCGCCCGGACTTCACCGTGGCGCCCAGGGCGAGACGTGCGACGATGAACTCGGCAACTTCCTGCGGCTTGTTCAGATCGAGCAGCGCAAGGCCGCGCTCGCGCGCGCCCTCCACCGCGTAGTCGGTGGCGAGCGCGATCACATTCGCATCGCCAGGAAAAGTGGGCGGCTCGGTCGAGGTGGTACGTCGCACCTCGATGCGCGGCATCTGGCCTTCGCTCTTGAAACCTTCCACCAGCACCACATCGCAAGGCGCCAGCTGCGCCAGCAGTGCCTCCAGCGGCGCCGGTGACTGCGGCGTTTCCGTGAGCAGTGCCCAGCGCTGCGAGGTGGCGATCAGCACCTGCGAGGCACCCGCCTCCCGATAGCGATACGAGTCCTTGCCCGGCCGATCCATGTCAAAGCCGTGGTGTGCGTTCTTCACCGCTGCCACCTGCAGCCCGCGCGCAGCGAGCAGCGGAATGAGCTTTTCGATCAGAGTGGTCTTGCCGCTATTGGAGTAGCCGATGAAGCCGATGGTCTTCATTGCAAAGTCTTCATCGATGATCTTGATTGCAGCGACTTCATTGCAGAGCCTTAGCTGCAACACCTCGATTGCGGCGCCTTCATGGCCCGATTCTCTCGGCAAGATAGAACTTCACGCGCTCGGCATCCACTGGCAGCGAGTCGACGCGCTGTGGCCGGTCCTCAATACCCACGTAGGGGGCTGGCCGCGGCGGCGCATGCCCCAGTGCCTCGACGATGGTGGCCTCGAACTTTGCCGGCAACGCGGTTTCCAGGCACACCACGACTTCGCTCGGCTCGCGCAACTCGCGCGCAACCTTCACGCCGTCGGCCGTGTGTGGATCGATCACCACGCCACCGGCTGCGTGCACGGTGCGGATGGTGGCGATGCGCTCGGCGTGGGTGCTGTGGCCCGAGGCCACACCACTTTGTTGCACCTTGCTCCAGAACGGCGTCAGGCGCAGGTCGAACTCGCCGCGCGCGTCGAGCTCCCACCACAGTTCACGCACGGCATCGGGATCGCGGCCGACGATGTCGAACACATAGCGCTCAAAGTTGGAGGCCTTCGAAATGTCCATCGACGGGCTGCTAGTCAGGTGCGTCTCGCCCGCGCTGCGCACCCGGTAGCGGCCGGTGCGGAAGAACTCGTCTAGCACGTTGTTCTCGTTGGTCGCCAGCAGCAACCGCCCGATCGGCAGGCCCATCTGGCGCGCCACCCAGCCCGCGAAGATGTTGCCGAAGTTGCCGGAGGGCACGCAGAACGACACCTTCTCGGTGTTCGATCCGGTGGCGGCAAAGTAGCCGCGCACGTAGTAGACGACCTGTGCCGCCACGCGCGCCCAGTTGATCGAGTTCACGGTCCCGATGTTGGCGCGTGCCTTGAACTCCAGGTCATTGGACACCGCCTTGACGATGTCCTGGCAGTCATCGAACGTGCCTTCAATGGCGATGTTGAAGATGTTGGCGTCCGCCAACGAATACATCTGCGCCCGCTGGAACGCGCTCATGCGCCCCTTGGGCGAGAGCATGAACACGCGAATGCCGCTACGACCGCGCATCGCGTACTCGGCCGCCGAGCCGGTGTCGCCTGAGGTGGCGCCCAGGATGTTGAGCACCCGCCCTTCGCGCCCCAGCACATGCTCGAACAGCCCGCCCAGCAGCTGCATCGCCATGTCCTTGAACGCCAGGGTGGGACCGTTGGAGGTCTCGAGCAGGCCGAGGCCCGGCTCCAGCCAACGCAGCGGCGTGATCTGCGCGGCGTCGCTGTCCGGCCGGCCATAGCCGTAGGTCTGCGCGGTGTAAGTGCGGCGGGTCAGCGCCAGCAGGTCATCCGCTGTCAGATCGGTGACGAACTTGCCGAGCACGGCAGCAGCGAGGTCCGCATAGGACAGTCGGCGCCAGGCACTGAGCTCATCCGCGCTGATCTTGGGATAGTGCGAGGGCAGGTACAAGCCGCCATCTGGCGCCAGTCCGGAGAGCAGGATGCCGAGAAAGCCTTGCTCGGGGGCGCGCCCGCGCGTGGACAGGTACTTCAATGCGTGTCCTCGGTGAAACTCAGACGAGTTCTTCCTGGCGGATGCGGATCACTTTGGCCAGCACCGTCGGCAGCGCCTCGACCTGCGCGATTGCCTTGTTCACATCGCGCTCAACGGCGTCGTGCGTGAGCATGATGATGTCGGTCTGGTTCTCGCCCTCGCTTGGTTCGCGCTGGAACAACGCGTCGATCGAGATGCGATGCTCGGCGAGGATGCGCGCGATATCGGCCAGCACGCCCGGCTGATCGGCCACCCGCATGCGGAAGTAGTAGCTTGTGACCGTGTCGTCGATCGACAGCCACGGCACCGTGGCCATCGCATCAGCCTGGAAAGCGAGATGCGGCACATGATTCTCAGGGTCCGCGGTGTGCATGCGTGTCACGTCGACCAGATCGGCCACGACCGCCGAGGCGGTCGGTTCGGCGCCCGCACCCGGACCGTAGTAAAGGGTCGTACCAACCGCATCGCCCTTCACCATCACGGCGTTCATGGCGCCTTCCACGCTCGCCAGCAGCCGCTGCATCGGCACCAGCGTCGGGTGCACGCGCAGCTCCACGCCCTGCGGGGTGCGCTTTGTGATGCCGAGCAGCTTGATGCGGTAGCCCAGCTGCTCCGCGTACTTGATGTCCAGCGCCGCCAGCTTGCTGATTCCTTCGGTGTAGGCGGCGTTGAAGTCGATCGGCACACCAAAGGCGATCGACGAAAGGATGGTGAGCTTGTGGGCGGCGTCGATGCCCTCGATGTCGAAGGTCGGATCAGCCTCGGCATAGCCCAGGCGCTGCGCCTCGGCCAGCACAACGTCGAAAGGAAGGCCCTTGGACCGCATCTCCGACAGGATGAAGTTGCTGGTGCCGTTGATGATTCCGGCAATCCACTCAATGCGGTTGGCAGTCAGCCCCTCGCGCAGCGCCTTGATGATCGGGATGCCGCCGGCCACCGCTGCCTCGAACGCAACCATCACGCCCTTGGCGCGGGCCGCGTGAAAGATCTCGTTGCCGTGCCGGGCCAGCAGTGCCTTGTTGGCCGTGACGACATGCTTGCCGCGGTTAATCGCCTCAAGTACGAGCGTGCGCGCCGGCTCGTAGCCGCCCATCAACTCGCACACGATGTCGATGTCCGGGTGGTTCACCAGATCCATCGGCTGGCTGCTGATGGGCAACTCATGGCCCACGATCTGGCGCGCCTTGGCGACATCGCGCACGGCCACGGCGGCAACCTCGATCCCGCGCCCTGCCCGCCGCGTGATTTCCGCCTGGTTGCGCCTGAGCACATTGAACGTGCCGCCGCCGACGGTGCCGAGGCCGATCAGGCCGATCTTGATTGGTTTCATTCAGCTATGTTCACTTTAATTGGGGAGCTCGATCTGGACACAGAGAGCACAGAGAGCATAGAGAAAGGGATCAAGGCTCCCCGCCCCCTTACGCCGTGCCTTCTATCCCCGGCGTCTCTTGCCGTTCTCAGTGCTCTCCGTGCTCTCCGTGTGATAACCAACGCTGCGGATTGCGGAGCGCGGTCAGGCCGCCGCCTTCGGCAGCATCCCGTCCTTGCGGAACATGTCCTTGATGCCGCGCACGGCCTGGCGGGTACGGTGCTCGTTCTCGATCAGCGCAAAGCGGACGTGCCCGTCGCCATAGTCGCCAAAGCCGATGCCGGGTGACACGGCCACCTTGGCATCGGCCAGCAGCTTCTTCGCAAACTCGAGCGAACCGCCTGCCTTGTAGGCCTCCGGAATCTCGGCCCAGATATACATCGAGGCCTTGGGGACCTCGACCATCCAGCCGGCCTCGTGCAGGCCTTTGGCGAGCACATCGCGCCGCTTCTGGTACTCGCGCCGGATTTCCTCCACGCACTCCTGCGGGCCTTCGAGCGCGGCAATGCTTGCCACCTGCACCGGCGTGAAGGTGCCGTAGTCGTGGTAGCTCTTGATGCGCGCCAGCGCCGCGACCAGTTCCTTGTTGCCGACCATGAAGCCGATACGCCAGCCGGCCATGTTGTAGCTCTTGCTCATGGTGAAGAACTCGACCGCCACGTCGCGCGCGCCCGGCACCTGCATGATCGACGGCGCCCGGAAGCCATCAAATGTGATGTCGGCATAGGCGAGGTCGTGCACGACATAGATGCCGTGCTGCTTGGCCAGTGCGACCACGCGGTGGAAAAAATCGAGCTCCACACACTGCGCGGTCGGATTGCTCGGAAAACCGAGGATCATCATCTTCGGCTTCGGAAGACTCTCGCGAATCGCGCGCTCGAGCTCGGCGAAGAAGTCCACGCCCGGAGTCATGCGTACCGAGCGAATATCGGCACCGGCGATGATCGCGCCGTAAATGTGGATCGGATAACTTGGATTGGGCACCAGCACCGTGTCGCCGCGGTCGAGCGTGGCGAGCATCAGGTGGGCCAGGCCTTCCTTGGAGCCAATGGTGACAATTGCCTCGCTCTCGGGATCGAACTCGACCTCGTAGCGGGTGCGATACCAGTTGGCAATCGCGCGACGCAGGCGCGGAATCCCCTTGGACACCGAGTAGCCATGCGTGTCGGAGCGCTGTGCGGCCTCCACCAGCTTGTCGACGATGTGTCTTGGCGTGGCCCCGTCCGGGTTGCCCATGCTCATGTCGATGATGTCTTCACCGCGCCGGCGCGCGGCCATCTTCAACTCCGCGGTAATGTTGAAGACGTACGGGGGCAGCCGCTTGATCCTTGGAAACTCGACCATCAGTGTGTCTCTGCTTGCCTTGCCTTGGTGACCAGCGTATGTCTGGTGGCGCCCATCGGACGCACCTACCGCATCAAACCGTCCGTTGCGCTCAAACTTGCGCTCGTTACGCCTAGGTCCTTGGCTTGATGTTGTGGCAGACCGACGCCATGTACGGCCAGCTTGTGTCCCTGCCGTGCTTGGGCATAATTTACCCCGATTCGCCTCGTGCTGCTGCTACGCAACATCTGCCGCCCGGTGTTGCTGTGAGTCGGGCCCAGGCCTTGTTGGAGACAGATTGAAGCTTCACGCGGACCCGCGCACCAGCCTGAACACGGTCACTGCCTACGGGCCAGGGTTCATCGAGATCAATGCGCAGCGCCACGCGGGCGCGGTCCTGTGTACGCCGGACCAGCCGCTGCAAGACTTCTCCGTCCAGCGGTTCGACCGACTCACCGCTGAGCACTTCGACGAATTGCTTGCCTTCTCACCAGAACTGGTGCTGATTGGCACCGGCGCCACCCAGCGCTTTGCCCACCCCCGCCTGACACGCACCCTTACTGCCGCCGGCATTGGGGTGGAGTCGATGACCACACAGGCGGCCTGCCGCACCTACAACATCCTCATGACCGAAGGCCGGCGCGTGCTGGCCGTTTTTCTTCCGGAGACACCCGAATGAGCATCGAGGTCGGCAAACGCGTCCCTGATTTCACCGCCGCGGCCACCGGCGGCGCGGTCACACTGTCTGCACTCAAGGGCAAGATCGTGATCCTGTACTTCTATCCGAAAGACAACACGCCGGGCTGCACGACCGAGGGCCAGGACTTCGCCGCCGCCCACGCCAAGTTCAAGAAGGCCGGCGCGGTTGTCTACGGCGTCTCGCGGGACTCGCTCAAGTCGCACGAAGGCTTCAAGAGCAAGATGGTGTTTCCCTTTGAACTCATCTCCGATCCCGACGAAGCGTTGTGCTCGGCCTTTGGCGTGATGAAGTTGAAGAACATGTACGGCAAGCAGGTGCGCGGCATTGAACGTTCGACCTTCGTTATTGGCGCTGACGGCAAGCTGGCGCGTGAGTGGCGCGGCGTGCGGGTGCCGCAGCACGTGGATGAGGTGCTGGCCTGCGTGCAGTCGCTGTAAGTCGATCCAGGTCGATTTCATTCGCATCAGGTCACATCACCTCGCCGCAGCCTGCCATCGCTTGCTGACCTTGCACCGCCCCTTGTCTTCCGTTCCCGCGCGGGCCCTGCCCTTGCTGCGGAGCCACGCTCCCCTTCCCTCCACTTGGCCGCACCTCATGGCCACCGCCTGATGCCACTTCCAAAAGCTCCAAGCAAGCCTGCCACCCTGCTGACGGCCATTCCTCCGGTACCAGTGCACGCCGCAACGCCAGTGGTTGCGCGCACCGCGCCAGTTGAGTCGCCGGCGCCCGTCGCGCGCAATGACCGCCGACCAGCAGAGCCGCCGCGCAGCAACGGCGCGGCACGCCTCGCGCTGGTGGATCCTAAGAAGAGCAGCAGGAAGCCACGCGCGGCCGGGCCGGCGCGCCTATTCGTGCTCGACACCAATGTGCTGATGCACGACCCCACGTCGCTTTTCCGCTTCGAAGAACACGACGTGTTCCTGCCCATGATGACACTGGAGGAACTGGACTCGAACAAGAAAGGCATGAGCGAGGTGGCGCGCAACGCGCGCCAGGTCAGCCGAACGCTCGATGCCCTGGTAGCGGCCAGCGACAGCGCAATCGAGGATGGCATTGCGCTGGCACTGCTTGGCAACAGCGAAGCCGGCGGGCGCCTGTACTTCCAGACTCAGGCGGTGGCCACCGTGTTGCCGCCCAATTTGCCGGCCGGCAAGGCCGACAACCAGATCCTGGGCGTGGTCAGCAGCCTGAAGGAGTTGCATCAGCCGCGCGAGGTGGTGCTGGTGTCCAAGGACATCAACATGCGCGTGAAGGCGCGCGCCCTCGGTTTGCCGGTGGAGGACTACTACAACGACAAGGTGCTGGAGGACACGGACATCCTCTACACCGGCGTACGCGAGTTGCCGTCGAACTTCTGGGACAAGCACGGCAAGGGGATGGAAAGCTGGCAACAATCGGGCTTCACTTACTACCGCGTCACTGGCCCACTGGTGACCGAACTGCTGGTCAACCAGTTCGTGTACCTCGAAGGGGACAAGCCGTTTTATGCCCAGGTCAAGGAGATCCGCGGCAAGACCGCCACGCTGCGCGTGCTGCGCGACTACCAGCACGCCAAGAACGCGGTCTGGGGCATCACAGCACGCAATCGCGAGCAAAGCTTTGCGCTTAACCTGCTGATGGACCCGGAGTGCGACTTCATCTCGCTGATCGGCCAGGCCGGCACCGGCAAGACGCTGATCGCACTCGCAGCCGGCCTGTCGCAGACGCTGGAGACCAAGCGCTTCACCGAGATCATCGTCACCCGGGCCACCGTGCCCGTGGGCGAGGACATCGGCTTTCTGCCTGGCACGGAAGAAGAGAAGATGGCGCCGTGGATGGGCGCGCTCGAAGACAACCTCGAGGTGCTCAACAAGAGCGACGATTCGGCCGGCGACTGGGGCCGCCAGGCAACCAACGATCTGATCCGCACCCGGATCAAGATCAAGTCGATGAACTTCATGCGCGGCCGAACCTTTCTCAACCGCTACCTGATCATCGACGAAGCGCAGAACCTCACGCCCAAGCAGATGAAGACGCTGATCACGCGCGCCGGCCCCGGCACCAAGGTCGTGTGCCTCGGCAATATTGCGCAGATCGACACGCCCTACCTGACCGAGGGGTCGTCTGGTCTCACGTTCGTGGTCGACCGCTTCAAGGGCTGGCCGCACTCAGGCCACGTGACCCTGCAGCGCGGCGAGCGCTCGCGGCTGGCGGATCACGCGGCAGAGGTGTTGTGAGCACTGCGGGTGTACGCGACGCTGCGCGTCGAACGTGCACCCGCACTGATTAGTCAGAGGGTCGAGCTCTGGGCGGCCACGCGCCCGACCCTGAATTGAATGCAACGGGCCGGCGCGGGCGCGGGCTGCGATCGGGGGAGCGCGCTTCGATCGCTCGGCCATTGGTCGGCCATCACTCGGCCATAGATCGGCA
>JBIIZX010000466.1:0-3073 GCA_044346055.1 Burkholderiaceae bacterium
GAGCCGGCGGGCACCGTGAAGCTCACGCCATGCAGCACCTGGCGCCGCGGGTCGTAGCCAAAGTCCACGTTATCAAACCGGATCTCGCCGCCGCGAATCACGAGCGGCTGCGCGCCCGGGGTGTCATCGACCTCGCGATGCTGCTCCATCAGCTTGAACATGCGGTCCATGTCCGTTAGTGCCTGCTTGATCTCGCGGTAGATCACGCCGAGAAAATTCAGCGGCACATAAAGCTGCAGCATGAAGGCGTTGACCAGCACCAGGTCGCCAATGGTCATGCTGCCGTTGCCCACGCCCACGGCAGCGCGCCAGAGCATGAGCGTGAGGCCGACGGCGATGATCGCCTGCTGCCCGGCATTGAGCATGTTCAGCGACTGCTGGCTCTTAATGGCTGCGCGCTCCTGCTGCGCCAGCGTGCCGTCATAGCGCTGCGCCTCGTAGGCCTCGTTGTTGAAGTACTTCACGGTCTCGAAGTTGAGCAGGCTGTCCACCGCGCGGCTGCTGGCCTTGGCATCGAGCTCGTTGACCTCGCGCCGAAAGCGCGTGCGCCAGTTGGTGACCGTGAAGGTGAAGCCGATGTAGATGACAAGGCTCACGCCAACGATCACCGAAAACCAGATCTCGTAGTGCAGCAGCAGGTAGCCGATGACGAGTGTGAGCTCCACCAGCGTGGGCAGGATCGAGTACAGCGTGAAGCTGATGAGCGAGGAGATGCCGCGGATGCCGTGGTCAATCTCGCGCGTCACCGCCCCCGTGCGCCGGTCCAGGTGAAAGCGCAGCGACAGCGAATGCAGGTGGCGAAAGGTGCGCAGCGCAATACGCCGCACCGCCGCCTGCGTCACACGGGCGAAGAAGAACTCGCGCAGCTCGGTGAAGATGGAGTTGGACAGCCGCAGCAGGCCTTGGGCGACGATCAGCAGCACCGGCACTGCCACGAGCGCCCGCGCCTCCAACGTGGGTGCGGTGGCAAAGGTGTCGACGATGTGCTTGAGCAGCACCGGCACACCCACCACCGCAACCTTGGCCGCCACCAGGCAGGCAATGGCAAACAGCACCCGCCCCTTGTAGTCCCACAGGTAGGGCAGCAGCGTGGACAGCGTCTTCCAGTCCGTGCGCAGCTCGCCCGCCCCGGCAGGGGGTGAAGGGCTATTGCCGACCGGTTTCATGCCGCGCATGGAGAGAATGCTTTCTCGGTGGTGTGGTGTTGCGTGTCGAGCCGGGCTCGCGCTGGTGACTCAGGCCGTCGTGTCGGGCGCCGACCTGCAGCAACACAAGGCGCAACACAAGCCCGACTAGCTTATCGTGCGGACACCGTGACCTTCACCACGACGTTCGCATACAAAGTCATCGTCATCACCGGCGCCTCCGATGGCATTGGCGCGGAGCTGGCACGGCAGCTTGCGCCAGAAGAGCCACGGCTGGTGCTGGCCGCGCACGGCGCGCAAGCACTGCAAGATGTGGCCGCTGTCTGCCGTGCACAAGGAGCGCAGGCGATTGCGGTGCCCACCGACGTCGCCGATGAGACGCTGTGCCGCCTGCTGATCGAGGCCGCCATCGCCGCCTACGGCCGCGTTGACGTGCTGGTAGCCAACGCCGGCATCTCCATGCATGCCGAGTTCGACACCCTGCAGGACTGGAGTACTTTCGAGCGGCTATGGCGCATCAACTCCCTTGGCACCATCTCGTGCGTGCACTTTGCGTGGCCGCATCTGAAGGCCAGCCGAGGCCATGTGGTCGGCGTGGCATCGCTGGCCGGCCGCACGGGCGTGCCCGGCCGCACCACCTACTGCATGAGCAAGTTCGCGCAGACGGGTTTTCTGGAAGCACTGCGCATCGAGGCTGAGCCGTTGGGCATCGCGGTGACGACCATCCATCCCGGCGTGGTCGCCACCGAGATCCGCCGCCGCGGCTGGAGCGCGCGCGGTGAGCCTGCCGAAAAATCTGGCCTCGATGAAGCCGGTGCCATGCCGCTTGATGAGTGCGCGCGCCAGATCATCGCCGCCATGCGCCGCCGCAGGCGCGAGCTTGTGATGAGCGCCAAAGGTCGGCTCGGCCTGTGGCTCAAGCTGATTGCCCCCGCGCTGGTGGACCGCATGGCCCGCCGCGCGCTTGCCAAGGAGACCCGATGACCAACAAGCTCGCCCTGCCCGACGACAAGCCCGTGCTGCGGGTGATGCCGATGCCGGCGGACGCCAACATCCACGGCGATGTGTTCGGCGGCTGGATCATGGCGCAGGTCGACATCGCCGGCGCCATCCCCGCGGCCCGCCGCGCCAACGGCCGCGTGGCCACCATCGCGGTGACGAGCTTCCTGTTCAAGAACCCAGTGTTCGTCGGCGACCTGCTGAGCTTTCACGCCAAAGTGATCAAGACCGGCACGACCTCGATCACGGTCGAGGTGGAGGTCTACGCGGAGAGGATGCGGCTGGAGACCGAGGTGGTGAAGGTGACCGAGGCCACCCTTGTGTATGTGGCAACCGGGCCGGATCGCAAGCCGCGGGCGTTGCCGCCGTTGCCATCCACCTAAATGTTGATCGACCCAGCCAAGCCGGCCGCCGCTCTTGCGTCAGTGCCAGCCGGTTGTTGTGTCTACGGCCGGCGCTCGCGCGCCTTAACTTTCTCTCCGCGAAAGCTAGCCTACGACGCAACAATCTCCATGCGCTCTTCCATGAGCGCAAGGAGATTGTTGTCCGGGTCGCGGAAGAAAGCCATCCATAGTTCGTGGTCCGGCATCTTGGCCACCAGGTGCGGCTCCTGCTCGAAGTACACGCCGTCGCCCCTGAGCAGGGCGACCAACGGCGCGAGGTCTGCGCACCGGAAGTAGACGCAAAAGGCCGAGTGGCCGGCGCCGCGCGGCTCGTGGCCGCCTTCGAGCATCAGCCGCAGGCCATTGCAGTTGAAGAAAACCTGGTTGCCAAAGCGGAACAGCAGCGGCAGGCCAAGCACCTCCTTGTAGAAGCGCTCGGCGCGATCGGCGTCGGACACATGCAGCGCGATCTGCGCGACCTGACCCAGCGACGTGGCTGCCACAGTTACTCCTCGCCCTCGATGTCCTCTGCGTCGCCGGCGCTCG
>JBIIZX010000070.1:0-10351 GCA_044346055.1 Burkholderiaceae bacterium
AGGTGCCAGCCGCGCGGCCGCACCACCAGGGTGGCGACCTTGTCGTTGAGCTTGTAGGTCTTCTCGCCCTGCGTGAGCGTGATGCTGCGGCGAATCGCCTCGATGAGGTTCAGTTGGCCGGTGATCTGGTTGTCCCAGTTGGGCGCGTTGCTGTCCTCGAAGTCGGTCATGTAGGCATCGGCCCCCGAGTTCAGCGCGTTGATGATCATCTTGCGCTCAACCGGTCCGGTGATCTCCACGCGCCGGCACTGCAGGTCGGCCGGCACCGGCGCGATCTTCCAGTCGCCTTCGCGGACGTGCCTGGTCTCTGCCAGGAAGTCCGGCCGCTCGCCGGCGTCCAGCCGCTTGGTGCGCTCGACGCGCACGGCAAGAAGTTGTTGTCGGCGGTCTTCGAACTCGCGATGCAGCTTGGCCACCAGTGCCAGCGCCTGCGGCGTGAGAATTTGCTCGAAGCCGGGCTTGATTGCCGCCTTGATCTCGACGCCCGCCGGCATGCCTTGCAGAGCCATTGCAACTCCTTCTTGTGTTGGTTTCAGTTTGACTTGTCGTTGTAGAACGCTACCGCATCAGCCAATGACTGGCCGCTGGCCATTTCAACGCCGAGCTTCTCGGCCGGCGCGCCATTGCGATTGACCCAGAAGGGCAGATAGCCGAACCAGTGCGCGCCGACTGCGTCCCAGCCGTTGCTCGAGACGAACAGAATCTCGCTGGCCGGATGGCGCAGGTTGCGGGGACCCAGTTCGTACACGGCTGGCGACACCTTGTAGCTGTGCACCGCATCGGCTGACAGCACCAGGTCAAAGTACTCGCCGATCTGCGTGCCTTGCAGGGCGTCGTCCAGCAGGCCCGGGTCACCATTGGACAGCACGCCCAGCGTGACGTCCCTGGCCTGCAGCGCCTTCAGTGCCGGCACCACATCGTTGAACGGATTCAGTTGCGTGTACTCGTGCATCAGCAGGCCCCGTGCGGCCGCATCGAGGTCGAGCTTGAGCGACTCGGCACTGAACATCAGTGCCTCTTCGGTGAGCTTGGTGAACGGCACGTAGCGCGACCCGAGGGCACGCAGCCGCGTGTACTCAAGCTGCTTGTCGCGCCACAGATGCGACAGCCGTTGGCCCTGCCCCGGGAACAGCGCCTCGGCGCGCGCAGCGACCGAGTGCACGTCGAGCAGCGTTCCAAAGACATCAAACAGGACAGCGCGAAGGGTGGCCATTGGGATCTCCTAGACGAGTATATTTGCCAAAAAATTACGTTATTAACGGTAATCGACACAGCATATTTTACTTATTCGCAAAACTGAGCGTCCCGTGGATCACTTCAAGCAGATAGCAACTTTCGTGAATGTGGCCCAGCGGGGCAGTCTGTCGGCAGCGGCCCGGCACGAGGGCATCGCCCCGGCGATGGTGAGCCGGCGCCTTGATGCGCTAGAAGCGCGCCTGGGAGTGAAGCTACTCCAGCGCACCACGCGGCGGCTGTCGCTGACGCCGGAAGGCAACGCGTTCGTTGAGGACTGTCAGAAAATCCTGCTCGATCTGCAGGACGCCGAAAGCGCGGTGGCGGCACGCGGTGCCGAGGCGACCGGGCAACTGCGCATTACGGCGCCGGCCGGGTTCGGCCGCAAGTACGTGGCACCGATCGTCGCCGAGTTCCTGCATAGCCAGCCGCGGGTGTCGGTGGCGCTGGATCTGTCGGACCGCATCGTCGACCTGATTGCCGAAGGCATCGACTGTGCGGTGCGCTTTGGCGAGCAGGCCGACAGCTCGCTGGTGCGCGTGCCACTGGGCGAAAGCCGGCGCGTGGTGGTCGCCGCACCCACATACCTGGAGCGGCACGGCACGCCACGCCAGCCGAAGGACCTCGTAAAGCATCGCTGCCTGGTGCTGGGCGACGCCGGTGGTCAGGGCGTGCAGCGTGGCTGGAGCTTCCAGATGGACGCCGGTGTACAGGCATTGCGCGTGGATGGCCCACTCACCTGCAACGACGGCGCCGTGTTGCATGAATGGGCGCTCGGCGGGCTGGGGCTCACTTGGCGCTCGCTCTGGGAAATTGGCGAGGATCTGGCCGCCGGGCGCTTGGTAACCGTGCTCGATGAGTTCGAGGCCCCGCCCACCCGCGTGTATGGCGTGTTCCCCGCCCGCAAGCACTTGCCGCTGCGCCTGCGCACCTTCGTGGACTATCTGAAGGTGGCGTTCGCGGCAGCGCCCCTGGCGTCCGTGCTCCAAGCTGTGCAACCACCGTCGCGGTCACGTCGCTAAAGAGCAGCGCCGTTGGTTGCGATTACGCCAGAAATGACAGTGGCAAACCAAGGAGCAAGCCACAGGCAGAGATTGCACTGGCAAGCAAAAAAGAAAAGGGCTGCAGTGATGCGGCCCTAGCGCTTACCTTTTTGTTATTTGCTTGTCTGTCTTGTTGTGCCACGGCCCGGCGCTTATTGCGCTCGTTACCGTGATGTCGTCCTCCAGCGCTCCTTAGCACCCGCTGTCTGATCGCGCACTATAGGACGGGCGACCCCTCGACTCAAGCTGCGGTGCAGCGTATATCGCAGTTCGTTGTAGCGACGTCTCAGTGACGACCCACAGAGCAGGGGCGATGAGCCCAAACCAGTACGTCGTCACCGAGGCGCAAACAGCTATTCGGCCGCCTTGCGCTCCTCCTGGAAGAACTGCTCGTCCTCGGTGGAGCCTTTGAGCGCCGTAGTTGACGACTGCCCTTGCTGCACGGTCTGGGTCACTGCGTCGAAGTACCCGGTGCCAACCTCGCGCTGATGCTTGACCGCGGTGAAACCCTTGTCGGCGGCGGCGAACTCGGCCTCCTGCAGCTCGACGAACGCACTCATCTGGTTGCGGGCGTAGCCGTGCGCCAGGTTGAACATCGAGTAGTTGAGCGAGTGGAAGCCGGCCAGCGTGATGAACTGGAACTTGTAGCCCATCGCACCGAGTTCCTTCTGGAACTTGGCGATCGTGGCGTCGTCCAGGTTCTTTTTCCAGTTGAACGACGGCGAGCAGTTGTACGACAGCATCTTGCCCGGGAACTGCTTGTGGATCGCCTCGGCAAAGGCCTTGGCGAAGGCGAGATCGGGCTTGCCGGTCTCGCACCACACGAGATCTGCATAGGGCGAATAAGCCAGACCGCGCGAGACAGCCTGCTGCAGACCGGGCTTGGTGCGGTAGAACCCTTCGACCGTGCGCTCGCCGGTGCAGAACTGCTTGTCATTGTCGTCGACGTCGGAGGTGATCAGATCTGCTGCCTCGGCATCGGTGCGTGCCACCACCAGCGCCGGCACGCCCATCACGTCGGCTGCCAGGCGTGCGGCGACCAGCTTTTCCACGGCCTCACGCGTCGGCACAAGCACCTTGCCCCCCATGTGGCCGCACTTCTTCACACTCGCCAGCTGGTCTTCGAAGTGCACCCCGGCAGCGCCAGCGTCGAGCATCGCCTTCATCAGTTCAAAAGCGTTGAGCACGCCGCCAAAGCCGGCCTCGGCATCGGCCACGATCGGCGCAAAGTAGTCGATATAGCTGGGATCACTCGGGTCCTTGCCTTCTGACCACTGGATCTGGTCGCAGCGTGCAAACGTGTTGTTGATGCGGCGAACGACCTGCGGCACCGAGTTCACTGGGTACAGCGACTGGTCCGGGTACATCTCGCCGGCGATGTTTGCATCACCCGCGACCTGCCAGCCCGACAGATAAATCGCCTTTAGCCCGGCCTTGACCTGCTGCATAGCCTGGTTGCCGGTGAGCGCGCCCAGCGCGTTCACAAACGGCTCCTCATTGAGCAGCTTCCACAGCTTCTCGGCGCCCCGCTTCGCCAGCGTGTGCTCGATCTGCACCGAGCCGCGCAGTCGGACGACGTCATCGGCGGTGTAGCCGCGCTTGATCCCCTTCCAACGCGGGCTTTCGTTCCAATCCTTTTGCAGGCGTTGCGCTTCGAGCTTCCGTGCGGTCATGTTCTCTCCGTTGCAGTGCTTCAGTTGCGGTTCTCTAGGTGCTGCCTGCGAAGGCAGCCGGTTCACAGGCGACTGGGGCAAAGCGTACGCCGTGCGCGCACCGCAACATGTCTTGTGTCTTATATAAGACTCAGAATAAATGCCAATAGCATCAATAGCTTGCTAGATGTTTTTCGCCATGCGGAGGCGAGTTTGGATTAGTGAAAGCGAAGGTTGCGCGGCGCACAAGGCAACTTTGCGTCATGTGAAACGATGTGCACGAAGTGAAAAACATCGGGGGTCGGATACAAGAGTCAGCGCTCGGCTCACTTGGACCTCATGCCCTGTCCGCACCTCTTCTGCTGGTGTTTCAGACGCTTTCTGGGTCGGGCAGGGACGTCCTGCCACCGTCGATCAGAGGCTAAGTTGGGTACGGCTGACGAGCACGCCGTCGCGGTCGACGTAGACCCAGTCGCCCGGTTGCACGCGCACGCCATTGATCTGCAGCGCAATGTCGCGTTGCCCCGCGCCCCGCTTCACTGAGCGCCGTGGCGACAGTGCAAGAGCGCGCACGCCGATCGCACAGGCGTCAATTTCATCGGCATCACGTGCGGCACCGTGGATCACGATGCCCGCCCAGTGGTTGTCCTGCGCGGCCTTGGCAAGATTGCCCCCGAGCAGCGCGCAGCGCGTGCTGCCGCCGCCGTCGACGACGATCACGCGGTCTTCCCCTGGCGTCTTCACCAGATCAGCCAGCAGAGAGTTGTCCTCGAACACCTGCAAAGTGATGCAGGGACCGGCGAAGGCAATGTGCTGACCCAAGGTGAGCCAGATCGAGCCCAGCACGGCGAGCGTTCCGTCGAGAAACCGAGCCTCGAAGGCATCAGCCAGGTCGGTGGTCGCAACGCTCACGTTTGCGATGTGGCCAGCGCGCCACGCGCACGCGCGCCCTGCCCCACGCGCAGCGCGCTGAGCAGTGCGCCCACCTGCAGCACGGCCACGCCAATCAGCGCCGCCGTGAACTGGCCGGCATCGAGCAAGGGGCCGAAGATGATCGGCGAGGCGGCCAGGCCGATGTCGAGCCCCGAGTAGACAAAGCCATAGACGCGGCCGTACGAGGTCTTGCCAAACTGCGCCGTCGCCGCCTTGCGCACCAGCAGGTCACGACTGGGTCCAGCGCAGCCGACACCAAAGCCCATGGTCGCCATCAGAGGCAGCACTATCCACGAGGGCACAGTGCCGCTGGCCAGCAATACGGCAGTGACGGCAGCCGCACCCAGCGAATAAGCGATCACGCGGTCGCTGTCGGTACGCCGGCTGGCGACAAAGCCACCAACAACCATTCCGCCGGCGCTGCCCAGCAGGTAGGCGGTCAAACCCGCCGTCGCCATCACCAGCGGCAATCCGTAGACGTGGCCGAGGATGGCCGGCGCGTAGTTCTGCAGGATGCCAAACGCGCCGGTGGCGAGAAAGAAGAACCCGAAGCACAGCCACACTGCGCCCGAGCGCAGAAAGGCAAACTGACCCGGCTGCGGCGCGCCCGCTTCGGCCTTGGGCGTGACGACCAGCGCGGTGTCATGCAGCGAGTCGCGCCGCAGGATGAGCAGCGCCAACACTGAAAAGCCAACGCCAGCGGCGCAGAAGGCGGCGATGTGCCAGTCAGTGGCTGCTGCAATGCCGGCCATGAACACCGGTGCGGCCGCCCAGCCAAGGTTGCCCGACAGACCGTGCACCGAGAACGCGTGCCCCAGCCGCTGGGTGGAGACACGACGATTGAGCAGCGTGAAGTCGGCCGGGTGAAAGATGCTGTTGCCGCTGCCAGCAAGCGCGGCAGCGAGCATCAACATGGGATAACTGTGCGCCAGACCCAGCACCAGCGCCGAGACTGCAAGCATGGTCACGCCAAAAGACAGCACCGGCCGCGCGCCCACGCGATCGACCACGAAGCCGGCCACCGCCTGTCCGATGCCGCTGACGACAAAGAACACCGTCATCAGGAAGCCAGCCTGCGTGAAGGTCAGGCCAAACTCCGGCATCAGCCATGGAAACAGCGGCGGCAGCAGCAGGTGAAAGAAGTGCGAGGTGCCATGCGCCAGACCGACGAGCGAGATGACTTCTGCATCGCGCTTCGGACCCAGGCGCGGATCGTCCTCGGTCACTGCGGCGACAGTTGCGTGAGAAGCAGCAGACATGGCCCGGCGACTTTAGCACCGGTGTCGCACGCTTGAAGTGCGGCCAACGCGATAATCGGTGCATGCATCTTTCACTGAATTCGTTCCTTACAGCCCTGCTACGCGCCGGCCTCGCGTGCGCGACCCTCGCAACTGCTGTTGCAAGTGCGCAGGTTCCGCTACGGATCATTGGCATCAATGATTTCCACGGACACCTGGACCCTGGTGAGAATGCGATTGCCGTTGCACACCCTCAGGATCCGGAGCGCATGGTCCCCCTGCGCAGCGGCGGCGCGGCCTACCTTGCCACCCGCATCAAGGCTTTGCGGGCCGAAGCGAAGAACAGCGTGTTTGTCTCGGCGGGCGACCTGATCGGTGCGAGCCCGCTGGTCTCGGCCTTGTTCCGCGATGAGCCGACGGTCGAAGTGATGAACCTTCTCGATCTCGACCTGAATGCCGCGGGCAATCACGAGTTCGACCAGGGTGTGGCAGAGCTCCGGCGCATGGCCTCCGGTGGCTGCGCAACGACGCCGCGCGGCGTTGTACTGAGCTGCGCCAACGCCGCCGGCAGCTTTGCCGGGATGCGCTTTGCATTGCTCGCCGCCAACGTGGTCGACGAGCGCGGTGCGACCCTCTTCGCGCCGCATGTCGTGAAGACCGTGCAGGGCGTCAAGGTCGGCTTCATCGGCGCGGTGACGCGCAGCACACCCGGTATCGTCATGCCCACCGGCATCCGCGGCTGGCGATTTGAACGCGAGGCAGCCGCCATCAACCGCAGCGTGCAGGCGCTGCGCGCGCAAGGGGTCCAAGCATTTGTCGCAGTGATCCACGAGGGCGGCGAGACCGACGGCGGCTTCAACGAGTGCGTCAACCCGCGCGGAGAAATCTTTGCCATCGCGCGCGAACTCGACCCCGCCGTGCGCGTGCTGCTATCAGCCCACACGCACCGCGGCTATGTGTGCGAGCTTGACGGGCGCCTCATCATCCAGGGCACGTCGTTCGGCCGGCTGGTGTCGGTGGTCGATCTGGAACTCGACTCCGCCACTGGCACAGTGCGGGTCGGCTCGGTGCGCGGGCGCAATGTCACGGTGCCCAATGGACTGGACGTCGCACTCGATTCGGCCGTGCGCACAGTGCATCCGCCGCTGGCGGCAGACCCCGCCGTGAGCGCCCTGGTGGCGGCTTATCGCGAGCGCGCAGCACCGCTGGCAGATGCGCCGGCGGGGCGCCTTGCAGCCGCTTTCACTCGGGCTGCAGACGCTGGCGGCGATCATGCCGCCGGCCGCCTGATTGCCGACGCGCATCTGGCCGCGACGCGCGACAACGGCGCGCAGATCGCATTCACCAACCCGGGCGGCGTGCGCAGCGACCTGCGGCCCCGCGCACCCGATGGCCGCGTGACCTATGGCGACGCATTCATCATGCAGCCCTTTGGCAATGCGCTGGTAACACTGACGCTCAGCGGTGCGCAGTTAAGGGCGCTGCTGGAGAGCCAGTGGAGCCGCAGCAACCCGGAGCGCGTGCGCTTCTTGCAACCGTCGCGTGGATTCAGCTACGCGTGGCGTGGCGACCGGCCCCATGGCGAGCGCGTGGAGCCGGATTCGATGCGGCTGGATGGCGAACGCATCCGGCCCGCGCAAAGCCTGCGTGTGACCGTCAACAGCTATCTGGCCGCTGGCGGCGATGGTTTTGGCATCCTGCGCGACGGCCGCGACCAGACGGGCGGGCCGCTCGATGTCGATGCACTCACCACCTATCTGTCGCAGGCCAGCAGGAACACGCCGCTGATGCCGGATGCAACGCCGCGCATTCGTCGGATGGATTGAGTTGACCCAGCGCCGACTTGCGCCAGGGCGCACAGGGGTGGACTGGGTTTCAGTGAGCCGCTGCCGAGCAGCAGTGGAGCGCAGTGGGATAATGGTCAGTCCTGCACCTATTGCACCACTGTCATGCGACGCAATCGATTCATCTCCCGCGCCCGCCACTCGGCGGACGCTGACACTCTGAGCAAGCTGGCACGGCGCCTGTCCGAGTCGTCTTCCCGCGTGGAAGACCGGCTGTGGGAGCGCCGCCTGGTCGAGTTGCTGTACGACCGTCTGGCGCGCAGCGCCGATGCCGACATCGACTCTGCGCTCGACGAACTCGTCAAGATCAACGCGCGCGCCTACGACGATCTGGCCGACCTTGCCGAGTCCTGCGCCGAAAGCACGACCATCGAGATCGATGGCAAGCCGCACGATGCATTGTTCCTGGTGATTCCACTGCTGGCCTGGTCGCGCTACAAGCTGCCGACCTCGTCGCTGTCGAGCACGGCGGTGGATGCAGTGGGCGCGCAGCTCGCCGGGCATCTGGCCGCACGCGGCACGCGGTTGGCGATCGCCGACTACCTGTATTCGATCGACCAACTGCCCGAGTCCTTCGGCGAGGTGTACGAATTGGCGCAGCAGCTCTTTGCCGCAGCCGCGCAGGGCAAGCGCTTCAAGGTCGATCCCAAGTCGGTGCGAGAGCCCGTGGCCATGCTGGCCGACACGCGCTACCTGCTGGCGGCAATCATCGCGCCGCAGGGCCAGGCGCTATATCACTGGCAGGAGACCGGCGTTGATTCGGACGCCAAGATCGGCGCGCTCGCCTCGTTCCGTGAGCAGGTGGCCGGCACGCTGCAGCCGCTGATGACCGGCTGCCGCTTTCGCGTGCTCTCGCCCAACGCCTTCCACGCCGCCCTGCGCCAGGCCGATCGCGACCTGCGCGAGTTCTCACTCGAGGCGGCGGTGTCCTATTTGAAGCTCGCCTACGACCTCTCCCCCAATAGCCTGCAGGCCACCGTCGCTGCGTTTGAAGAAAAGCGGGTCGAGGAGATTCGCATCGGCATTGGCAAGATCGGCGACGACGATGCGGTGGTCGAAGGTGTCGTGTGGCCGCTGCTCGGTGACGAGGAAGACAAGGCAGTCGAAGACATCGAGGCCGCCCTGCGCACGTTCGGCGTCACGCGCGTTGCCAGCCACGCGCACCGGTTTCCGATGGAATACTGCGACGACTGCGGCGCCCCCATGTTCCCCAACCCCGCCGGCCACGCCGTCCACACCGAGCCGCCCGAAGACACGGACGAGCAGCCGGCGGCGCCATTGCATTGAGCACTTTGAGTGCACGTGCGATGGGCTGCGCTCATCGCACGTGCACTCAAAGTGGCACGCGCTTCGCGCGCTTTGGTCAGTCGCTTGATCTTCGGGCGGCCGGGCGATCAAGCGAAAGACAAAGGCCACAGCACCCCTCCCTCGCCCTCCCCGCCATGCCGGGAGGGAAAGAAACATCGCGTCAGTCCTCGTGTACGCGATCGGCTTCGCCGATCGCACGTGCACTCGGACTGGCACGCACGCTGCGCGTGCGCTTGGGTCAGACGATTGAGATTGTGGCGGCCCGGCGCTCAATCGTCGGCAACTGCCACGGCACCCCTCCCTCGCCCTCCCCGCCCGGCGGGGAGGGAAAGCTTCCTGACGGGTAGGTCAGGTCGTCGCCGCGAAGCGATGTTCCCCTCCCCGCTTGGCGGGGAGGGTCAGGGAGGGGTGCGTGCAGTTGAAAATCGCTCGGTCGCCCGGCCGCCCGAAGACCGAGCGACTGGATCAAGCGCGCGCAGCGCGTACCGCTTTGCGTGCACGTGCGATGGGCGCAGCCCATCGCGTACACGCAAAGCGCTCAATGAACTGTTCGCTCAAACGTGAACCTGCCGTCGACAAAGTCCACCGGCACCACGTCCTTCGGGCCGATCTTGCCTTCGAGTACCAGGCGCGCGACCGGGTTTTCGATCTGCTGCTGGATGGCGCGCTTCAGTGGTCGCGCGCCATACACCGGATCGAAGCCCGCCTTGGCAATCTGCGCCAGTGCGGCGTCGGACACGGTGAGCGCCATCTCCTGCGCGGCCAGGCGCTCCTCCAGGCGCTTCAGTTGAATCTTTGCTATCGAGGCGATGTTGCGCGCATCAAGCGGGTGGAACACCACGATCTCGTCGATGCGGTTGACGAACTCCGGACGGAAGCTCTTGCGCACCTCCTCCATCACCGCGTCCTTGATCTCCTCATAGTCGTGCCCGGCCAGCCGCTGGATCTCGTGTGAGCCAAGGTTGCTCGTCATCACGAGCACCGTGTTCTTGAAGTCGACCGTGCGGCCCTGGCCGTCGGTCATGCGGCCATCATCGAGCACCTGCAGCAGCACATTGAAGACGTCCGGGTGCGCCTTTTCGACCTCATCGAGCAGGATC
>JBIIZX010000467.1:0-3070 GCA_044346055.1 Burkholderiaceae bacterium
CTCAGCAGCGCATCAATGCACCGGTTACACCATCAGAAACGCCCAAATGGCACGGTCACTTGCTCCACCAGGCCCATACAACAGTGACTGGTGAAACATCCGGGCTAGGCGGGGTTGCGCGCAGGTCGTTGCCGGGTGCACCTGCCGTGCGCCGTGCGTTTCTTACGGGGCTCGCCACGATGAAGCCGCCCCGAGAAATCCCCCCAACCCCCCCCTCTCAAAAGGGGGCTGCGAAACCAGAGCTACCAATTCGACACGCCAGTCACGTTGCCGTCGAGCGCATCGACCTCGTTCTGGCCGCCCTCTCGGTACTCCAGCTCCGGGCTGGTGGTCGGGGTGGCTGTTGCGTATTGCTTTCCCCGGCATGCCGCCGCGTTTGCTTGCCAGTCATCGGCATACTCCAACCGCGCCGCCAACGTGCGCGCCGCATTCCCTCAGGCCCCACAGCCCGATTCATAGCCCGACTCACACCCTGCTTTAGAGCTCAATGAACCAGCCGAAGCAGGCCAAGGAACAACGCAAGACCCTGGCCCGCCCCGCCGTGCAACTGGCCTACGGCATCACGCGCGGCAGTGACGCCACGCGCGGCATCGTGCTGCTGCATGGGCTGGCGAGCAACATGACGCGCTGGTCGGAGTTCGTCGAGCACACCTCGCTGGCGCAGGCCGGCGCGCTGATCCGGCTCGACCTGCGCGGCCACGGTGCCTCCACGACGCGCGGGCCTGTGGGACTGGAGCTGTGGTGTGACGATCTGGTGGCGTTGCTCGCTGCGGAGCAGCTGCCGCGCGCGGTGCTGATCGGCCACAGCCTGGGCGCGCAGGTGGCGCTGCAGTTTGCCGCGCGCGATCCGCAGCGCACCGAGGCGCTGGTGCTGATCGACCCGGTGTTTCGCGCCGCTCTCACCGGCCGCTGGCGCCTGCTGGCGCTGGCGTCGCCGCTGTTGCGCGTGCTGGTGGCGCTCGCCCGCGCGGCCAATGCGCTGGGCATTCGCCGCCGCCTGCTGCCACCGCTCGATCTGCGCGAGCTGGACCGGCAGGCGCGCCTGGCACTGCAGTCACCGGCGGCCGAGGCCGACTTCATTGCGCGCTACAGCTCGGCCAGCGCCGATCTGCGGCACTTTCGCAGCGCGCATTACCTACAGGAGCTGATCGAGCAGTTTCGCCCGCTGCCGGCGCCTGAGACGGTGCCGATGCCAGCGCTGGTCCTGCTGTCAACGGGTGCGACCTTCGCAACGCTCGATGCCACGCGCGCCATTGCCGCGCGCCTGCCGCAAGGGCGCATCGCGACCATCGACTGCCATCACTGGCCGCTCACAGAGCGGCCCGACGAGGTGCGCGCGCTGATCGAGGACTTTGTGCATGCGCTGCCCGGGGATACGCTTGCTACTCGCCAGGAACGCGCAGACGTTCCTTAGCAGAACTACAGGAGACATCGATGCCCAGCCTGACCGACCAGGTGGCCAAGTACGCCGCCTATCACCGCGACCGCCGCAACATTGCCACCCACTTCGTCGGCGTGCCGATGATCGTGCTGGCGGTGGCCATCCTGCTCTCGCGCCCCACGTTTGAAGTGGCCGGTCTCGCGCTCACACCCGCCTGGCTGCTGGTGGCCGCCACTTGCGCGTTCTACTCTTCGATGAGCCTGGGCTACGGTGCGGTGATGACCGTGCTGCTCGCCCTGATCACGTGGGCCGCGGGGCATGTGGCGGCCGGCAGCACCGCGTTGTGGCTGGGCGTCGGCGTCGGGCTCTTTGTGGTCGGCTGGGCGATCCAGTTCATCGGCCACTACTACGAGGGCCGTAAGCCCGCCTTTGTCGACGACGTGGTGGGCCTGTTGATCGGGCCGCTGTTTCTCGCCGTGGAGGCCGCCTTTGCAATCGGGGCCAGCGCCGAGCTGCGCCGCGCGATCGAGGCGCGCGTGGGCCCCACGCGCGACGGCAAGACACGCCGCGCCACGGCCTGATCGTTGTTGCAGTTTCACCGTCGCGGCGCACGCCCGCCGCGATAGCTCATTGCCCTTGGAGATCCGCAATACCGAACGTGATCGGCTGGTTCGCCCGCTTCGCTTTGCCGACGCCAGTTCCGCGACGACCAGCGACGCTGATCCGCAGCGCCGCGCGCTGCTGCTGGCAGGTGCCGCCGCAGCACTCGGCCTGCTGCCCCTGGGAGCGCTCGCGCAAAGTTTTCCCAGCAAGCCGGTGCGTTGGATCGTGCCCTACCCGCCCGGTGGCGGTTCAGACTTCCTGGCCCGCACCGTCGGCGCGCAACTGTCGACGCAGCTCGGCCAGCCGGTGGTGATCGACAACCGGCCGGGGGCGGCTACCGCCATCGGCGCGCAGGAACCGCAACGCGCACCCGCCGATGGTTACACCGTCATGTCGGCCGACAACGCCACGCTCGTGTTCAACGCCGCGCTCGTGTTCAACTCCGCGCTGTATCCCAAGCTGGCCTACGACGCGGCGCAACTCGCGCCACTGGGCCTGATGGCGCGCTTTCCGTTGGTCCTGGTGACGCATCCGTCACTTGCCTTCAAGAGTGCGCGGGCGCTCTTCGATGCAGCCGCCAAGCAACCGGGCAAGTTCAGCTACCCCCCGGTCGGCGCGGGCAGCCCGCACCATCTGGCCTTCGAGCTGCTCAAGGAGTGCACGCAGACCCTCAACGTGCACGTGCCGTATCGCGGCGCCGCGCCCGCCGTGCAGGACGTGCTGGGCAATCAGGTGCCGATGATGATGATCGACACCGCCGTCGGCCTGCCCCACATCCGCGCCGGCCGCCTTCTTGCGCTCGGTGTGGCGTCCAAGACCCCCCTGGCCACGCTGCCCGATGTGCCGACCTTCGAGGAGCAAGGCATCAAGCACACGGAGATGTTTGCGTGGCCAGGCATGGTGGCACCGCAAGGCCAGCCGCCCGAGGTGGCCGCGCGGCTGACGAGCGAGCTGCAAAAAGCGCTCGCCGGTAACCGTCCGGCCAAGTCATCTTGAGCGTGGCATCTGAAGCGACAAAGATGGTGTCCACCAAACAGACGGGTGGACACCATGGAACAAGCCAAGCGTCGACGTCGGCGGCACGGG
>JBIIZX010000468.1:0-3068 GCA_044346055.1 Burkholderiaceae bacterium
TCACCTGGTGGCACTGGCGCGACCTGTACCAGCTGCACTGCTGGCACAGAGCCATCCTTGAGTCCAGCCCAACAACTAGCCCAGGACAACGTGCGGGCCTTGTTCGATGGCAGCGGCTGCTTTGGGTGTCACGCGGGTGGTCTCGGCGGCCTGCAGATGACAGCCGCCGCCTTCGCCTCGGCTCTGGTGCGGCTACCGTCCTCCGGTGATGCGAGCAAGGCGCGCGTCCGGCCAGGGTGTGCAAATGGGACTGAGCCCGGCTGCGGTGGCCAAGGCAGTCACCTGATGGAGCGGCTGATCTCCACCGACGCTGCTCGACAAATGCCGCCGGCAGGCCAACCCCGCTTCACTTCCGCACAACTCGCCACGGTGCGCGACTGGATCAACGGACTGCCCGCGAACGCCGGCTGTGGAGGCGCGGTGTGCACAGCATCAAGCGCATCGTGTAGCAACAGCGTGCTTGGCGGGCCTCACGTTCACGGCGACGAAGCGCTGGCGATGATGACAGCCAGCAGCATTGTGAATATGGTCTGGACCGAGGTGATGGGATACCCGCTCACTATCGATCTGTACCACCCGCGTAACGAGGCTCAACGCAACATCCTTTGGAACCTTACCGAGTTCAATTTCGTCAACAAGAACTGGTCCCTGAAGGAGGTACTGGTCCGCATCCTGATGTACGACTACTTCAACCGGCGTGCGCCCTCGACGGGCGACGGTGTCGTTACCGCCAGCGGTGCAACTTCGTCCTACGAGTTGCCGCTGATGTTCAACCCGTGGGCTGAGGGAGATCCGCGCCGGCCGCCGATCGCGCAGCCCGGGTGGACTCCGGCGACTCCGACAGTGGCTCCGGTGCCGAATCCTGCCTACGACCGCAATGCGGTACCGAACCGACCCAGCCACTTCGATCCAATGAGCGAGGCAGTGCACCGTCACTCCGCTCGCGCGCTGCTGAACTCGGCGGCCACGGCGCTGGACTGGACCCGCCCGCAGCGCTTTTATCAGAACAGCTATCCGGACAAAACGCTCGGGCTGGCCATGGGGGACTACTGGCGCGATACCGAGCCGGGCTTTCGTGGTACCAGTTTCACGAGCCTGCTGAACTGGGAGTCGGTGCACGGTACATGTGCGCGGCCATCGGGCGTGTCGACAGACTGGATCACGCGGCTCGTCGCGGGAGTGACGGCTTTCGATGCAGCCAATCCGGGCGCCGAGGCCAAAGTCGAGGATGTCGCACGCACCATCAAGGATTGGATCATCAACGACTCCTCGCTCAGCGGTGGTGCGCCAAGTGGCCTTACGGTTACCGAAGAGCAGGTTGTTGGTGCCGTCTTCGGAACGGCAATCAACGCTTCTGCCGCAACCGTGACTGATCTTGAAACCAAGGCCCGCCGCTACTGCGGCATGTTGCTTCAGACCCCTCAGTTCATGCTGGCCGGGCTTGAGCCGCCTCCTGGCACAGCGCCCCGGCCGCGGCTCCGCGTGTGCAATGCCGGCGCTTGCTCGTACCAGGAGATCTGCAACGAGTTTCGCGACGCTGTCAGTCGCCATGCTGGATCCAGATTCCGTTGTGGCAACGACAACCTTCTCGACATACCCCCGATCTCCGGCATCGTCGTGGACGTGATTCCCGTGCTTGACCTGATTTGTCCACGTGGATTGTGCGAGATCGTGGAGCTACCGTCGCTTTGCCGACCAGGTGGACCGCGCTGTCCGTTACCGCCGATTTGCGACCCGCGCATCGACGGGTGCGGGGGACCTAAACCCCCGATTGAGATGGCGCATCAAATCCGACAGGGCCGTATCTTGACCCTGCCCGCTGACTCTGGAGTAGCAAGGCGGGTTGCTGGCACGCGCGGCGCCCAACATATTCGTGGCGATCAGAGGATGCCTGCCGACGCGGCCCCGCTTCCTGGCGACTGGATCGTCTTGGCGCCAGGGACCGTACTGAGCGGCGGGTTCAAGCCAGTCGTCGTGCCGAAGCACGACGGACACCAGCAAAGTGTTTTGGAAGGCATCGTCATTCTGCTCAGAGAGGCCTCGCAGATGAGCTTTGCGAACGAGCGGCTGACCCAATACGCCTTCCCCCGCGAGGAGGTTGAGCAGCGCCTCAGAGATCCAGCGCTTCAGTTCGGATCAGGCGGCAAGCCGTTAGGCGCGGAGCCGCGGCCCTTCGATCCCAAGGAGCTCGACGAGCGGATGCAGCGCCGCAAGTCACCTGAAGCGCGATGAGATGTGGGCGAAGTCGCACCGAATCGAGCCGCCCGACTGAATTCGGTGGAACGTGGCTGTGGACACCGAAGCAGCCACGACCAGCAGCGGCACGACATGGGTCAGCAACAGCGCTGATCGGGGTCGACTCGTTTTCGGTGCAATAAGTGACGGTACGGGAAGCCAGCAACGGCGCGGGGTCGGATCGGTAAGTTGTTGATCTAATTGGGATCGCTGTTCACTTTTGCGAGGTGTATCGTGCCTGGCCCACCGTAGTGAGGCGCGCGATGCAAGGCTGGCAGACGACATACCTTGGCATGCGCGAGCTGCCACGCGACATTAGCGGCTTCGAGCTGCAGGTCTTCTTCACCTTCAGCCCGGCTGAGCGAGCCCTGATCGACGCACGTCGTGGCGACGCCCACAAGCTCGGCTTGGCGCTGCACATCGGCTTCCTGCGCATGAGCGGCCGCTTGCTCGACGCGTTCCGGATCGTGCCGCCGGGACTGTGGCGTCACCTCGGCAACGCGCTGGGCGTGGATGCCCCGGAACTGGCCTCGCTGCGGGCGCTTTACGGCCGCGGCCGCACCTTGTTCGACCACCAGCAAGTCGCCTGCGAAGCCCTGGGGTTCCGCTGGATGAGCGAGCACCAGCGCCGCGCCCTCGTCAGGCTGCTGGGCGACGAGGTGTCGCGCTGCGCCGACCGAGACCAGTTGTTGGTCTTTGC
This sequence comes from Burkholderiaceae bacterium, assembly GCA_044346055.1. Taxonomy (GTDB): domain Bacteria; phylum Pseudomonadota; class Gammaproteobacteria; order Burkholderiales; family Burkholderiaceae_F; genus JALHMQ01. Next base: position 2,936 of record JBIIZX010000468.1, read on the forward strand.
GCGGCACTGGTTGTACGAGCACCGCTTGCTGATCGTGCACGACCGTGCCATTCGCACCTTGATCGCCGCCGCGCTGGTCCACCTCGAGGCCGAGGCGGCGGCTCAGATTCGCGCCGAAGTGCAGCCTGGTGCC
>JBIIZX010000469.1:0-3064 GCA_044346055.1 Burkholderiaceae bacterium
CGGCCGCAACCGTTTGCCGCTCGAGCTTCACGTCGACGCGATACACGGGCTCGCGCACCGTCACCGGGCCCACCTTCTCGCCGGCCGACCACACGCTGCGACCGACCCTTTCCACCACCCCACGGTGCTGGCCAAAGCGTTGGAAGGGAAAGGCGTCGTAGCGCAGCACGACGTCATTGCCTGGCCGCACGAAGCCGATCGCGCGCGTGGGCACCAGCAGTTGCACCACCAGACCACTGCCGCGCGGCAATATGGTGGCGATCAGCATGTCGGCCGCCACCGACTCGCCGCGCGAGATGGCGATGTTGGTCACCACGCCCGCCACGGGAGCTACGATCACGTTGCTGCGCTTGACGTCTTCCTGCACGAGGCCCTGCTGCAGCTCGCTCTTCTGCCGGGCCAGCTGGTCCACGGCTTGGCGCGCCTTGGTCTCGATGGTCGGCAGTTCCGCGCGCGCCGCGCCCAGGTCGCGGTCGATGCCCGAGCGCTGGCGCCGCAGCGAGGCGAGCTTGCTCTGCTGGTCGAGCAGGTTGTTGCGCGCCTGGATCACGGCCGTCTCGGAATAGAACTTCTCTTCATAGAGCTTCTGCATCCGGCCCAACTCTTCGCGCGCCGATTCCACGCGCGCCGCCTGCAGGCGCATCTCGACCTCGATCTGCTCCAGCTCTCGTTGCAGGTCTGTCATGCGGCGGCGCATTGCATCGGCCTGCTGTTGCGCCAGCAGGCGCGCCTGTTCTTTTTCGCGCTCCACGGTTTCGAGCCGCTGGTTGAGCTCGCGCTTGACGAGTTCGGTGGCGGTGGCGCCGGACGCTGTGCCGCGCTCGGTGGACAGACGCGCGATTGGGGCGCCGGCCTCGACCACGTCGCCTTCCTTGACCAGCAGCTCCACCAGCGTGCCGGCCTCTGGCGCGAGGATGCGGGCCGCGCCCGTGTCCAGCGCAAAAAAGCCCTCCACGCGCTCGCGCCGCGTGTACTCGCCGAGGAAGGCAAAGGCGATCAGCGCGCCGGCAATGCCGGCGGCAAGCAGCGTGAATACCCAGCTCGGCACCGGCCGTGCAATGGAAACCTCGCCCAGCAGCTTCTCGCGCTGGGCGTCGATCGCTTCCTGGCGAAACAGGTTGCGCATCTGCGCACTTGGAGAGTGGAACGCGGAGCGATTATCAACGCCGCGCGCAAGATCGGCACGCCCGCCGCGTCACCGGCTCGCGTCAGGTTCGTGGGGGATGCAACAGGGAATGGTGTCGCTTGCGTCGCTTGAGGCGGGGCCAAGCAAATTGGGCCCTGGCCTGCGCCGGGGCGACGAGAGTTCAAAGACTCGGGTTGCGCGCAGGAACAACACCTTGCCATGACCAGCGTGCGCACCTGCTGCGCGATGGTGGCAGTGTCATCCTCGCGAGAGCGGGGATCCGGTTCTTATGTGCGACGAAGTGGATTCCCGCTTGCGCGGGAATGACACGTTGCAGAGCGAGGCGCCTTTGAGGCACGCGCGACGTGCCGACCTCGACCTCGTCCTCGACTCGCAACGCCTGACTCCCGACGCCAGACTTCTGACCCCTTCCCCCTGACTCCCGACTCCCGACTCAACTCAAACCACCGTCACCCCTGCCGGACCCGCCTGCAACTCCCCGATCACCGCAGCCTGATCAAAGCCTTCGGCGCGGAACTGGCGCAGCACTTCGTTCACGGTGTCGGGGGTGCACGCCACCAGCAGGCCACCAGAGGTTTGCGGGTCGGTGAGCAGGGCCTTGTGCACGTCGGTCGTGCCCTTGAGCGTGACTTGATGTCCATAGCCAGCCCAGTTGCGGGCGGAGGCGCCGGTGATGAATCCCTCAGCAGCCAGGGCTTCGACGTTGGGCAGCAGCGGCACGTCGCGCATGCGCAGCGTTGCGGCGAGGTTGGCGCCGCGCGCCATTTCGAGCAGGTGGCCGAGCAGGCCAAAGCCGGTCACATCGGTCAGCGCGTGCACGTCGGGCAGGTTGGACAGGCTGCGGCCGGGTGTGTTGAGCTTGGTGGTGCTGGCGATCATCTGCGCGTAGCCGGCCGCGTCCAGCTTGTCTTTCTTGAGCGCGGCGGAATACACGCCCACACCGAGCGGCTTGCCCAGCACCAGCACGTCGCCGGCACGCGCATCCGAGTTCTTCTTCACCTCGTCGGGATGCACGAGGCCGAGTGCCACCAAGCCGTAGATGGGCTCGACCGAATCGATGGTGTGACCGCCGGCGATCGGGATGCCGGCTGCCGTGCAGACCGATTCGCCGCCTTCGATGATGCGGCGGATCACGTCGAGCGGCAGCTGGTTGATGGGCATGGCCAGCAGCGCGAGCGCCATGATCGGCGTGCCGCCCATCGCGTAGACGTCGGAGATCGCGTTGGTGGCGGCGATGCGGCCGAAGTCGAACGGATCGTCGACGATCGGCATGAAGAAGTCGGTGGTGGCGATCAGCGCCTGCTGGTCATTGAGCTTGTAGACCGCGGCGTCATCGGCGGTCTCGATGCCGACCAGCAGTTCCTTCGGCACCTTATTGGCGAATGAAGCGCCCGCGTTCTTCAGGATTTCCGACAGGACCCCCGGCGCGATCTTGCAGCCGCAGCCGCCGCCGTGCGAGAACGAGGTCAGTCGGATCTTGGGGGCTTCGGGTGCGTTCATGAGCGTTCCTGGGTCTGCGGCTGCATCGGTTTCAGCATCAATCCGCGCAAAACGGATTATCCCCGCTCCAGCAGCGCCAGCACTGCGTGCGCCTCGCGCTCTGGGGCAAAGTCACGCGCACGGCGGGCGCACTGCCCGGCCAGCCGCGCGTGCAGACGAGGAGTGGTGGCGAGTGCCAGCAGCAGGGCGGTGGCCTGATCGGCGTTGTCGTCGCCGAAGTAGCCCGCGTAGTCCTCGCCCAGCAGGCCGACGTTGCCGTTGATGCGGCTGGCAAGCACGGGCGTGTGCGCGGTCACGGCCTCGATGACAACCTGCGCGCCACCTTCCATGCGCTAGGGGTGCAGCAGCAAATGGCAGCGGCGCATCAGCTGCCGCGCCTGCGCGCGCGGCAGGTCGCCGAGCCACCGGTAGTGCGCA
>JBIIZX010000470.1:0-3063 GCA_044346055.1 Burkholderiaceae bacterium
AGTCGATCTTGTCTTGCGTACACTTTGGCATCGGCGATCCTCGGTTGTCTGCAGGCTTCGTTCTCCTCTGACAACGCGCGTAAGCACGTGGCCGCTGACCTCATACTGGTGAAATATCCGGGCTAGACCACCGCGGATTCGGAGGGCGGCTCGACCGGCGCGGCAGCCGCAGCGCGTTGGCGCCGCCATGGCCCCCAAACGCGGCCTGCGGAGAAGCACTGCCAGACCCATCGCACCCAGCGCACGACGGCCAACGCCAACCACAGCGCCCACGCCAGCATCAACGTCCGGTAGACCCACATCGGCGCCGAGAACACCCATCCGGCGGGTGGTTGGCCATCGAAGCGATCCGCGTACCACCGCAATGAATGTGCGCTTGAAGCGTTGCCCGCCACCAGCATGTCCGGCGTGCCGAGCAGGCCGGTACGAATCGACGCGAACAGGATCAACAGCGAGGCCAATGCCCACAAGGCCGCGACGATCTGCATCAGGTTGAAACGCCAGCCCTGCAGCAGGGCGCCGAAGCGCGCGCGCGCATGCATCGCCAGAAAGAATCCGACCACGACCACAAGGCCGCCGAGCGATGCCTGGCCGACTCCCAGACCGAGCAACAGCCAGCCGAAGTAGCCCACAGGTGCCCAGCCCAAGCGCGCCAGCGCGAATGCAGCTAATGCAATCACAAGCGCCACGCCCCAGAACAGCACTGCAGGTCCAATCAGCGGGCCGCCGGTCGCCAGCACCCAGCGATCTGCCGGAACGGCCAAGTTCACTTCCGCATTGACGCCCGACGCCCCCAGATCGGGTTTCGAAGTGGTCATGAAGTTTGAGATGCCGCGCGGTTCCCGCCAGTTGACTTGCACCGTCTGAGCCCCTGGCCGCAACGGCAGAGTGATGCGACCGCCTTCGGAGCGCAGCGGCTGCGCCACGCGGTCGATCGCGATGGACAGCAGCTCGGACTGCGGCGGCAGCGCGATGCCGTGATCACCTCCTTGACTGGTGCGGATCGTCAGCGTTGCCGAGGTCTCCGTGCTGCGCTGGCCGGCGCGCACATGCAGCCACACGTTGTCCAGCGTCATGGTTTGCCCGGCCACGCCCTCGGGGCGTACCGCCTCGATCGACACGCGCTCGCCCGGCCAGGGTTGCCACTGCGGCAACCAGCGTGCCCCGCTTTGACGCTGCACCGGTGCGATCCCGTCAAAGCGCACGTGCCACATCGGCGACGCATCGAGCCGCCACGTCTCGACCTGGTTCGGCTCCCGAGCCGCCTGCAGCGACAACTTCGGCCGCGCATCGAGCACACTGCCGAACGACGCGCCTGCGGCAGCGCCGACCGTCACGATCGCGACGTGGTTGTCGATGCGAACTGAGGCGTCTGTCACTGCCTCGCCTTCGATCAGCGGTATCCGCACCACGATCGGCGCCACCGACGGTCCCTCGCGTTCGATCTGCGTCTTCACCGTCCAGCGCTGATCCAGCGACAGCGTGCGTGTGACACGAACAAACGGGAACGCCTGTTCGCGGTCGGTCTTGCCCGCCGTATCGATGCGCAACGCACGCGTCAGGGTAAGCGCGTTGGTGGCGAGTCCGCGTGCGTCGACACCGGCCATCGACCAGGCGGTCAGCTGTGTCGCCACGGCACGCGGGGCGAGCGGCAGCGCAATCTGCACGCTGTCGGCTGCGCCGACGTCGGAATCCATCACGAGCTGATGTACCCCGGGAGGCAGTCGCAGCCAAAGCACGCCCTGCTCGTCGTGCCGCAGGACAGCCGAGCGGCCGTCCATGAGGACGCTTTCGGGTCGCCATTGCGCGGCTGCCCCGGGCAGCGGGATGAACGACTCGACGACGGCACCAACGTCCATGCGCAGCTGTATGCGCGAGCCCTGTGCAACGACGAGCAGGCGCTCGATTTGCGCACAGGCAGCTTGGCAGGCCGCGCGAGCGTCGGCATCGGCGCGCCGAGTCAGGCGCTCGCGCAATTCATCGAGCACTTCCTTGGAAGGCCAGCTTCCGGCAGAGGGTGACGCGGAAGCGGGCGGGGGTAGCGGCTCACTCGCGAAGGCGCGCGGCGGCGCGGCGCCACCGAGTGCGACCGCGAGCACCACTGCGACGGCCGCCGGCACTGCGCCGGCGTGCCGCCGCAGCTGCGGCCGCGGCCGACCCGCATGCAACCAGAGGGCCAGCGCCAGCAGGGCGAGCGCCAGAACAGTCCACAAGCGCGTCACCCAGGGAGGTTGCAGCCAGAGCGAGACCGATTGGTGGCGGTCGACCGGGCCCCGCCATAGCAGCCCATAGGAATTCCAGTTCCACTGCGGCAGGCCAGGGCCGGTTTGCACTTTCGCGTTGGGATCCTGGCGATAGACGGACGATTCGGTCTTCCGCTCCTGGGATGGGGCTTGCGCCGAGGGCGCCGACGCTGCTTGCGTCGAGGACGTGGACGCTGCATCAACCGCCGACGCCTTCGAGCGTCTCGCCTCCTCCAGCCGCTTCTGATCCACGTCGCTGGCGCGACTTGCCGCGTCCACGCGCGCAGCGACCGCGCGAAGCTCATCATGTTGTCCGTCCAAACTCATGAGGGCGGTTTGCCCGGGCCTCTCGAGCACGGGATAGATGGCCTCTCCAACCTCGCGTACGGCGAAGGGAAGCAAGCCGACCACCATCAACGCCAGGCACGTGCGCCGGATCCACAGCGCAGCGGCGGCTAGCCGTCCACCGAAAGGCGCGCGCGCGCGCTCCAGCGCGGTGAACGAGAGCACCACGAGCCACATCCAGCGCATCGAGTCCGGTATGTGCCAGGTCAACACCAGGGCGACGAGCAGTACGGCCGCCGTGGCGACGCCGTGAAGCCGCAGGCTGGCAACGGCAATCAGCAGCACGAAGAAGAAGTCCCATAGGGTCCAGCGCGAAGCCCACGAGCCGACCGCCTGATCGACACCCGAGGCATGCAGCAGTCGCCACCCCGGCGGAAGGCGCAGCGTCGTCGATACCCGCTCAAAGTCCGCCTGCCAGCCCACTGCGGGCAGTGCGCGCGCGGCACCCACGATGCGGCTGTCGGCGACAATGTTA
>JBIIZX010000471.1:0-3060 GCA_044346055.1 Burkholderiaceae bacterium
CGTTGAGAGTTGCCGCAATACAATCCGCTCCACCTGCCTTGGGCAGTCGTGTGGAGCTTGCTTCTTCCGAGTTGGATCGCCTTGTTGGCATTCGTAAAGAACGTGACAAGCCGGTCGTCCTTCTTTGCCTGACGACCATAGCGAGGTGGAACCACTCCTTCCCATCCCGAACAGGACCGTGAAACGCCTCTGCGCCGATGATAGTGGGATGTATTTCCCGTGAAAGTAGGGCATCGTCAGGCACACTACAAAAACGCGCCCCGACATTCGATGAGTGTCGGGGCGTTTTGCTTTTGAGCGCCTCGTGCTGATGTCATGCGCGTCGCTCCGTGCCCGACGCGCGTGGGCGTTGCGGAGTGTGGCCTGCGGTCGCTTCCCGCGGGGAAACGACAGCTAGCGCTTGGCAACCTCCCGGCTAATCTCTTGGCCGATGTCGCTCCGCCTACTCCTTGTCACGCTCTGTTGCCTCGGCACCGGCTGTGCCACCGTCGAGCGTCCGGCGCCTGTCTATAACGACGTGCAGCGCTTTTCCAGCAATCGTCCCGGTGCGGAGCTGCCGCGCGGCTGGCGCCCCTGGATCATTGCCCGCACCAAGGCGCCAACCCAGTACGACCTCGTGGTCGACCCTGACTCGAAAAAGGTCGTCCTGCATGCCGTCGCGGAGCGCGCAGCGACCGGCCTGAAGCAGCGTCTCGACGTTGACGCAGCGGATCGGCCGCGCATCGCCTGGCAATGGCGCGTGATTGAGCTCGTCCCCGAGGCCGATATCCTCGAGCGCCATAGCGACGACTCTCCGGTACGTCTGCTGCTGTTCTTCGACGGCGATCGGTCCTCGCTTCCTGCTCGCGAGCAGATGTTGATGGAAACCGCGCGAATGCTCACCGGGCAGGAAGTCCCCTACGCCACGCTCATGTATGTGTGGGAGAACAAGCAACCGGCTGGCAGCGTCATCCCCCATGCCGTGCTCGGGCAGCTCAAGATGGTGGTGGCTGGCAGCGGCCGCGATCCTCGCCTTGGTCAGTGGAAGAGCTTCGAGCGCAATTACGTTGAAGACTACGCGCGGGCCTTTGGCCAGCAGCCAGGCAAGCTCGTTGGAATTGGCATCCTGACCGATACTGACAACACCGCCGCACGGATCGAAGCCTTTTACGGTGACATCGAGCTGAAGGCGGCGCGCTAGGTGCTTTCGACGCAGACCCGACCCAAGGGTTTTCACTGGCCCTGATCGCTTGCGCCTGCACAGGGCGATCGGGCAGCATGCGCCGGGAGCTTTCTCTGGCACGCAACAAGGAGAACACCAATGCGTCGCTTTGCCCGCTTTGCAATGGCCGCCATCGTCGCGGCTGCGGCCCTGACCATCACTGCACCTGAGGCCAAGACCCTGCGCTGGGCCAGTCAGGGCGACATCCTGACCTTCGACCCACACTCCCAGAATGAGGGTCTCAATAACACCGCCAACTCGTACATCTATGAAGCGCTGCTTCAGTACAACGACAAATTCGAGCTCGAGCCGGGGCTTGCGACCAACTGGAAGCTCGACACGCCCTTGATCTGGCGCTTCGAGATCCGCAAGGACGTGAAGTTTCATGACGGCACGCCGCTGACGGCGGCGGATGTCGAGTTCTCGCTGCAGCGGGCGATGGCGCCGACGTCGAACATGCGCGTGTACACCACGGGGATCCAGCGCGCCCGCGCCATCGACACGCACACCGTCCTCATCATCACGGACGCGCCCAACCCAGTGCTGCTGCGCCAGCTCACCGAGGTGCGGATCATGAGCAAGGCCTGGGCGGAGAAGAACAAGGTCGCGCTCCCGCAGAACTTCGCGGCCAAGGAAGAGACCTTTGCGACCCGCAATGCCAATGGCACCGGACCGTATCTGCTCAAGTCGCGCGAGGTCGACGTGCGCACCGTGTTCGTCGAGAACCCGAACTGGTGGGGCAGGAAGACCATGAAGGGCAATGTGACCGAGGTGATCTACACGCCCATACGGTCAGACGCCACGCGCACCGCAGCGCTCTTGTCCGGTGAACTGGACTTCGTGCTCGACCCTGCAGTGCAAGACCTTGCCCGTCTGAAGCAGAACGCGGCGCTGACCGTGCTCGAGGGACCAGAGGCGCGCACGATCTTCATTGGCCTCGATCAATTCCGCGACGAGCTACAGTACAGCGACGTGAAGGGCAAAAACCCGTTCAAGGACTTGCGGGTGCGGCAGGCGCTGTATCACGCCATCGACATCAACGCGATCAACCGCGCCATCATGCGCGGCGTGTCGGAGCCCACGGGCTCGATGGTCGCGCGCCAGGTCAATGGCTGGACCAAGGAGGCCAACGAGCGGCTGCCGTTTGACCAGAAAAAGTCGCGCGAGCTGCTGACGCAGGCCGGCTACCCGAACGGCTTTGCCTTCACCCTCGACTGCCCGAACAATCGCTACATCAACGACGAGGAAGTCTGCAAGGCGCTGGTCACGATGTGGGCGCAGGTCGGCATGAAGGTCAGCCTGAACGCCATGCCACGCGCGACGTACTTTCCGAAGATCCAGAACCGCGACACGTCGGCCTACCTGCTTGGCTGGGGCGTACCGACATTCGATGCGCTTTACTCGCTGGGCTCGCTGGCGCGCAGCCCCGGGCAAGGCGGCGACGGCCAGTGGAACCTCGGTCGGGCCACAAACGCGGAGCTTGACAAGCTGGTCGATGCGATGAAAGGCGAGACCGACGTGAAAAAGCGCAACCAGTTGATCGCCGATGCGCTGATGGTGCACAACCGCAACGTCATGCACATCCCGTTGCACCACCAGGTGATCCCCTGGGCGATGCGCAAGAACGTGCAGGCCGTGCACCGCGCGGACAATCGCCTGGAGATGCGCTGGGTGCGCATGAACTAGGGATTTGACGGTTCCAACCCGAGGCCGCCGCGAGGCGGCCTTCTTGTTTCTGCTTGCGGGTTGCGCTGCACTGCCGTATGCGTCCGGCCAACCCCTCTTGACGGGTGCGGTGCCGTCAGTGCAGCGGCGTGGTGGAGCGCCAGCGATGCGGCAGCAGTTCCTCGATGCGGCGG
>JBIIZX010000472.1:0-3043 GCA_044346055.1 Burkholderiaceae bacterium
CGGTGACATCGTCGAGATGACGTGACGCGGCCTGCGCTTTCTGTTGCAACGCGGCGACCAGATCCTTCGGCAGCTTGGCCGCAAACGGCACGAGGCCGGCGGCGCGCTCGCGTTCGCGGCGCGCCTTGCGGTCCTCGCCCGGCAGCGCGGCAGCGCCGTGCGGATAGCCGCTGCGCCGCTGTGCATTGACGATCGCCTTGCCCTGCTGCTTGTCGAGATCCGCTTTCTTCGTCGTCATGTGGTGCCTTCAGCTCGTTATGTGGCGCGTTACGTGCGCGCTATGTGCACGTTATGTACGCGTTATGTACTCAGTGCCTGCAGGTAGGCGCGCACGATGCTCGCGAAGTCATTGTCGCGTCCGTAGCCCAGCGCCTCGGCGCGCGCGGTGTCAAAGCGTGCCGGCCAGCTTTGCACGATGGCCTTGATCCTTGCGTCCGGTGCAATGGTCACACGCGCGGCGGCCGCCTCGCCGCCGACCTCCCGCAGGGCCTGCAGCATCTCGGCCACCGTCACCGTCAGCCCCGGCAGATTAAGCGCGCGACCGCCGCCTGACTGCTGCCACAGCGCGCTGGCCAGCTCATGCGTGTGCACCAGCGCCTCGGTCGCTCGTGCCGGCGACAAGATCCACAGAGGCGTATCAGGCTCCACCGGGCACACCGCGGCTTCGCCGGCCAGCGGCTCGCGGATGATGCCGCTGGCAAAGCTGGAGGCCGCGGCGTTCGGCTTGCCCGGCCGCACCACGATGGTGGGCAGGCGCACCGCCCGCCCATCGACAAAGCCCTTGCGCCCGTACTCGCCTACGAGCAGTTCGCCGATGAGCTTCTGCACGCCGTAGCTTGCGACCGGGGTGGGCGCGGTCGCATCATGCACCACGGCGGGCAAGGCGCCGCCGAACACGGCCACGCTGCTGGCGAACACCAGTTTGGGCGGCCGCGCCTGGTGGCGGCAGACCTCGAGCAAGGCACGCGTGGCGTCCAGGTTCACGCGCATGCCGAGGTTGAAGTCCGCCTCGGCCGCGCCGCTGACCACGGCGGCCAGGTGAAACACGCTGTCGGTGTCGGTGCCCAGCACATGATTGACGAGCTGCGGCGTATCGATGTCGCCGGCCACGTAGCCCACGCGCTCGTCGACGAACAGCGGGTGGCTTTGCAGCGCGTCGATCGAGCTGATCTGCTCGATCTCGCGCTGCTGGCCAGCGGCATCGGTGAGCACGCCGCGCGCGCACAGCGCCCGGATCAGCCGCTGCCCGAGGAATCCGGCGCCGCCGGTGATGACGACTTTCATGGTGATCTCTCGCTCGCCTTGTTTGCTTGCCCGGTGTTTGCTGACCCGGTGTGTGCTTGCCCGACGTTTTCTTGCCGGCTGTTCACTTGCCCGATGATCGCAACTAGCCGACGTGCAACGGGCGCCGCGGCCGAAAGACCGCTGCATCGTCGTAGAACGAAGGCCGCGCATTGTCGCGCCACCAGCCGGGCACCCCGAGCAGCGGCAACGGTGCAACCAGGCTGGGTGCCAGATGCGGCTGCTGCACGAAGCACACTGCACGGACGTCAATCTGTGCGAGTGCGTTGCCGTCGAAGAACTCGCCGGCACCGCGCAGTTCCGGGCATTCGAACAGCACGACCTGGGCGGTGATTGCCTTGTACGGTTGCACCAGCTTCTCGAGTAAAGCGTGGCCCAGCACCACCGGGGCGATGCGCGTGTGCCAGTCAGCGCGCCGCGTGAGAAACAGCGTTTTCCACTCGCGATCTTCCAGTGCCTGCTGCACCGTCTTGAACATCGCGCGATCGGCGCAGGCCAGCAGCAGGCCGCTCTCATCGATCAAGGTGCAGGCATCGCGCACCGGCCCACGCATCGCGCCGATGCCGGCACGCGCGATCTCCTGCGCTTGCCGAGCATTGAGCGCCGCCTTGGTCTGCGGCAGCGCCAGCCAGATGAGCGCGTTGAACAGATCATGCAGCGCGCCGGGGCCTGAGCAGCGTGTCGGCACGCGGCCCGTGGCACCGATGTGCGCTTCGTAGGCGCGATCGCCTGCGTCATCAGCAGGCACGAACTGCACCGGCATCCCGCTGGCGGTGGCCAGGCCTTGCGCAGTTGCCAAGGCGTTCAGTGCTTGGAGCGGCGCGGGTGCCGTGCGCAGTTCGTTCAGCGCTGCGAGGTGCGCAAGCCAGGGCGCGGCTGGGTCGACCGCGGCGAGCGGATGCGCAGGCAGGCCGGCCTCGGGCGCAGGCAAGGCGGAATAAACAGCAGAGGTCCGCACAGCAGTGATCCGCAACCCGTCGTGTGCACGGCTCAGGTGAGCGCCGCAGCCGCCTGCGCTAAGCCGCCAGCTGCCACGGCAGCAACTCGCCAGCCGCCAATGGCACCAGTGTCGTCGCACCGAACTTGAGCTCGGCGGGCAGGCGCCAGTCCTGGCGCCGCAGGGTGATGCGCGTGCTGTTGCGCGGCAGTCCGTAGAAGTCGGGGCCGTGGTGGCTGGCAAAGCCTTCCAGCTTGTCGAGCGCCCCAGCCTCTTCGAAGGCCATTGCGTACATCTCGATCGCGCTGGCGGCCGTGAAGCAGCCGGCGCAGCCGCAGGCGCTTTCCTTCTCGCCCTTGGGATGCGGCGCGCTGTCGGTGCCGAGAAAAAAGCGCGGGTTGCCTCTGGTGGCTGCCTTCAGCAACGCCTGGCGATGCGTCTCGCGCTTGAGCACCGGCAGGCAGTAGAAGTGCGGCCGCATGCCGGTGCGGCCCTCGGCATCGACGAACAGGCGCGTACGGTTGTAGAGCAGATGGTGCGCGGTGATGGTGGCGCCAATGCGCCCTTCGGCCGCCTGCACGTACTCGGCCGCATCGCGCGTCGTGATGTGCTCGAACACCACGCGCAGGCCAGGAAAGCGGCGGCGCAGCGGAATCAGCTGCTCCTCGATGAAGAATTTTTCGCGGTCGAACACATCGACGTGCTGGTGCGTGACCTCGCCGTGGATCAGCAGCGGCAAGTCCGCGTCCTGCATGGCCGCCAGTGCGGCCGCGCACTTGTCGAGGCTCGTCACGCCGGAGTCCG
>JBIIZX010000071.1:0-10261 GCA_044346055.1 Burkholderiaceae bacterium
ACCCTCCTGAAGAAGGCGATCACTGTAGGAACCCAACCGCAAAACGCACCCCGGCGGCATGCGTCAACCGCTCACGATAGTTGTCGCTGAGCGCTCAAGATAATTGTCGCCCGCCACAGCGGCATTCCTTTGCCGTGGCTCAGGTAGCCAGAGGACGGGCGCGTCAATCTGGCCGGTCCAGAAGGCATAAAGGCCATCCGGTACGAACAGCAATTCCGTGCGCATCACAGCAGCGGCCCCGGCACGATCCTTCGAGTTGCGGATCCCAGTGTGCCGTCTTTGTTGCGCGCACTGCGCCCTTCGTAAGCTCGGGCACCAGATCGCCGAGGTTGATGCCGTCGACTTCGATATCCCTATAGCGGTGTGGGGACCGCGGGTACGGAATGGGCAGCGGAATCATTCGACCGTCCTCGAGGATCGGACTGGGCCATCCGCCATAGGAAGAGTCGAAGCCCTTCCTGCTGAGGACAAGCTTCATTGAGGCAGCCGTGCCCGTTGATTCGAGTGAGGTATGCGTTGAACTCACACCTCATCGGCTAAACCAGATCCGAGCCATCAAGATAAGGAAGGCAATTCCTGCTGCCCACGCCAACGAATCTTGAGCCAACGTGACGCGGTCGGCCTTCCTGCCGTTCAAGCGGTCGAGATAGTCATTGACCTCAAGCCAGTCTGCGACGTAGAGAGCGAGTAACTCTCGACGCTGACGCTCCCAGGCCCACCTAGCCAGAGAATCATTGGCGGCGATTGCAACCTTGTCCCAGGCCGCACGTCCTCCCGTCGGCATGAATGTCTGTTGAATTCGAATTGCCTGAAACGCGAAGGCCATCGCAAAGACAAGTGCGACTCCGAGCGCGGAGGCGAGTGCCTTGAATAGGAGGAGATTGGGGCCTGGAGGCAGATCGCGAACAATCGCCAAGAGAGCGACGAGAAACGCAGCCGCAAACGCAGCGGTTCGCTGTGCCTTACTGTCGATGACTTTCCAGTTTTCGGACAGCTCTGTGTACTCGTAGCGCAACCGCTCAAGACTCAACTCGGTCAGCTGTGCCCGACCGCGTCGCGCCGCTTCCTTACTCCGCTGCCGCGGGGACAGGCCGTCGTGGCTGCGCGGTGCTCCCGGTTGTTGGCGCCGACGCCAGATTGAGCCACTCCTTGGCGCTGTGCCGGCGTCCACCTGAGCCGGCCAGGATGTCTCGAAATCTGTATGGTTCCTGGGCTTGCGATCTGATGAAGTGGCTCACTCACGCGTCGGCGCGGTGGCTCATTTCAGTGTCGGCGCCAACAAAAGACGTGATTGGAGCACGTCGGCGTTGATGTTGAAAACATCGTCGAGCGTGTCGAGCGCGAGATAGCGCTCCGCGATGCCGTTGTCCCGCGTGGGCACCGCGCGCGCGACTGCCAGCGCCCGCGCATCCAGCCACTTGAACCAATCCAACTGTGCAAATGCCTGCCAGCGCTCGGCCTTGGTGTAACGCTGCCTTGGCGTGGCGGTGCAAATAGCGTTCACAAACACGGGAATCCTGCCGCTCGACCCCCTACCCTCGACGGCAAGGGTCATACCCGTTCTGCCCGCTCAGCCAATCATTCGGGCGGCCGCTCCTTGCTGAGCTCGCGCACCAGGCGGACACGGCGAGCCCGCGTCACGAAGCGCTCCAGCTCGGTGTTGACGAGCCGGTACAGCGAGGCGCCGACCAGTGTGCCCAGCGCCACCGACGTCACGACAAAGAGCACGGCGATCAGGCCCTCGATGCCAGCGGCGCGGTCGCTCAGCATGCGCGTCACGGACAGCAGGCCAAGCGAGCCCGGCACCACCACCCAGAAGCTGGGCAGGAAGGTAACCATCGCGGGCGGGCCATTGAAGCGGGCCTGGATCAGGTAGGACAGTGGGGTTGCGAGCAGCATGCCAAAAAAGCCGCTGATCTCTCCACCGAAAGCGGCTGCAGCCAGCCGCTGCACGCCGCTGGCAACCAGCAGCACGAGCAGCACCCACGGCAGCGAGTTGGGCGGCGCCGAAAAGTGCATGCACACGCCAACGCCAAATATCAGCACGGCAACCCACGGGGCCCATGCGAGCGGCTGCGTCTCATAGGCGGCGCGCACCAGTTCATCCGGGCTGGCACCGAGCAAGGCGGCACCGGCGGCAAGACCGAACGCGAGCAGGACCAGCTGCACCAGCCCGGTCATCAACCGGCTGGCCCCGCTGACCATGTCGCCGTAGGCGAGTTCGACCATGCCAAGGGTCAACGTGCTGCCGGGCAGGTAGGTGAGCAGCGGCGGAATCAGGGCGTGAATCGGCTCGATTGGCAGCCCCAGCCGCTGGCCGTAGAACACGAGGAATGAGACCAGCGCCGCAACGAACACCGGCATTGGCAGCGCCACCACCGTGCGCCCGGGCAACAGTGCCTTGACCAGGCCGACGATCAGGCCGAGCACGGCGGCCACCGCAATGTTGTCCAGCGCGGGCTTGAGCAGCATGCCGATACCCGCGGCCATGATCGTGTGGCCGATCACCTGCCCCACGGGCCCGAAGCGCCCTTTTCGCACGAGCACCTCGGCGATCTCGTCGAGTCCGCCGCGCGGCGTCACCGCAGCGTCAACCGCGCGCACGCCAATCGCGTAGACGCCAGCCACCTGATCCAGGCGCAGTGGCCGGCTCAGTGTCTCGACCAGCGTGGTGCGCTCGGACTGACCATCGTGCAGTGTGATGAACACGCCAGTGGGAAAGGCGATGACGCGCGCCTCGCGCATGCCGTAGGCGCGCGCAATCTTCCGCAGCAGCGCTTCAATCTCGGCAGTCTGCTCGCCGCAGGCGAGATACGCCTGCCCCAGGCGCATCAGAAACTCGAGTACCTCGGCGCTATCGAATAGCGCTGCCTCGACTGCAGGCGCCGCGGTGGCGTCAGCGGATGGCGCAGCCGCCGCGCTCATGGCACCAACACGCTGTTGCTAGGGCGCGGCGGGTTCAAGTGGCAATCGTCCGCAGACTTGCTGCGCGCCTCACGCGGTCGCGCGGCTGAGCAAAAACTCGGACAGCAACGGCACCGGCCGGCCGGTCGCGCCCTTGGCATCGCCAGAGACCGAGGCGGTACCGGCGATATCGAGGTGCGCCCACTTGTACTTCTTGGCAAAGTGGCTGAGGAACAAGGCGGCGGTGATCGAACCCGCCGCGGGGCCGCCCAGGTTGCTCATGTCGGCGAAATTGGTCTTCAGCTGCGGCTGGTAATCGTCCCACAACGGCATTTGCCAGGCGCGGTCGCCGCTAGCCTGGCCGGCAGCGAGCAATTCCGCTGCGAGTGCCGGGTCGTTGGCAAACAGTCCACTGGCATGCGCGCCGAGCGCGACCACGCACGCGCCCGTAAGCGTGGCGAGATCGATCACGCAGGCAGGCTCAAATCGCTCGGCAGAGGTGAGCGCATCGCACAGGACCAGGCGGCCCTCTGCGTCGGTATTCAGAATCTCGATCGTGATGCCGGCCATCGAGCGCACCACGTCCCCGGGGCGGCTGGCGTTGCCACCGGGCATGTTCTCCACCGCCATCACCAGGCCGATCACATTCAGCGGCAGCTTCAGGCGCGCGATGGTCTTGAACACGCCGATCACGCTGCCGCCACCGCACATGTCGTATTTCATTTCGTCAAGGTTGGCGCCGGGCTTGAGCGAAACGCCGCCCGTGTCGAAAGTCATGCCCTTGCCCACGAGAACGATCGGCTTGGCGGCCCCGCCATTGCTGTACTTCAGCACGACGAACTTGCACGGCGAGTAAGAGGCGCGGCCGACCGACAACGCTGAGTGCATGCCGAGCTTTTCCATATCGGCACGCTCAAGCACCTCGACCTCGAAGCCGAACTCCTTGCCCAGCTTCTGCGCGGTCTCGGCCATGTAGGCCGGCGTGCAGAAGTTTCCGCCAAGGTTGCCGAGGTCCTTGGTGAGCGCAATCCCTTCGGCGATCGCCACGCCTTCATTGATGGCGCCTGTCAGTTCCGCCGTCGGTTCCGCCGCGGTCAGAAGCTGCACGGATGTTGCGCCCCGTGCCGGGAGCGGCTTCTGGCGCGGCGCGTCGAATTTGTACGCGCCGTCCGCGATCAGGAGCGCGCTGTTCCGCAGGCGCCAGGCCAGAGACCGGTTCGGCAGATCGACCTCGGCAAGCGTCACTGCGGCGCTGTTCGCGACCCCGCCGGCCAGCGCTTTCGCCGCGGCGGAAACCGCGTCACGGAACGCTCGGTCGCTCAGTCCGGCCCGCTGGCCCAGGCTGACCAGCAGCACGCGCTCGGCCGCGACACCGCCCAGGTCCGGCAGCAGCAGCGTCGAGCCCGCCTTCTCGTCCAGGTCGCCACGTTTGAGCGCCACTGCGAGCTTGCCGCCCGCGGCCTGGTCCACCGCCTGCGCGGCGGGCAACAAAGTTCCGTCGGAGTACGCACCGACAACCAACACGCCGGTCTTCGCGGTGGCGGGTGCAGCGTTTGAAAGGGTGATTTCCATGATGTGCCTCAGAAGGTTGAACGGAAGATCAGTTGCACAGGGGCGCGCGGCAAGACAGCGCGCCCCGGAGTCGGGCAGCCCGGATCAGATACCCCAGGGCAGGCCGACGAGTTGCCAGGCCACCAGAAGGATCAGCCAAACAATCGCAATCGCAATCACGTAAGGCAGCATCAATGCGATCACGGTGCCCACACCGGCATCCTTCACGTACTTCTGGCAGAACACGACGATCATCGCAAAGTACGCGTTCAGCGGCGTGATCGAGTTCATCGGCGAGTCGCCGACGCGGTAGGCGGCCAGAGTGGCATCGGGCGGCACGCCGAGCTTCATCAGCAGCGGCACGAAGATCGGCGCGAATATGGCCCACTTGGGGATCGCGCCGGTGATGATCAGGTCGAGGATCAACACGACAATCACAAAGCCGATCATCAGCCAGATCGCGTCGAGGTTGGCCTGCTGCAGGATGTTGGCGAGCGAGATCGCCGCCAGCGGCGCCATGTTGGTGTAATTGAAGTAGGCCAGGAACTGGCTGATGATCAGCAGCAGGAAGATCAGTCCGGCCAGGCTGGCGATTGCCTTCTGCACCGCATTGATGACGTCGACCGAGGTCTTGAACGTCTTTGCGCCGATGCCGTAGCCGATACCAGAAGCCAGAAACACCAGGGCAATCGTCACGATCAGGCTGTTCATGAACGGCGAGTTGCCGATGATCGAGCCGGTCTGCGGATTGCGCAGCGGCGCGCCGGTCGGCAGCGTCAGTGATCCGACGAAGACCAGTGCCAGCAGCAAGCCGATACCGGCGTACTTCAGGCCGCGGTACTCGTCGGGGGACAGCACGTTCTCCCCGGCGACCACGTAGTCGCCGGTGTACTTGCCCAGGCGCGGCTCGATGATCCGGTTGTTGACCAACACAACGACCACCGTCATCACAGCCACGGAGGCAATCGAGAACCAGAGGTTGGAGGCCAGGTCGATCGACAGGTTGGGATCGAGCAGGTGGATCGCATCGTTGGTGATGCCGACCAGGATGCCATCGACCGGCACGATCAGGATGTTGACCAGGAACACGCTGGCCACTGCCGCGAAGGCCAGTGCGAGGCCAGCCAGCGGATGCCGGCCGACGCTGATGAAAGCGGCACCTGCAAGCGGAATCAGCACGAGATAACCGGCGTCAGCCGCGATGCTCGAAATGATGCCGATGAAGGTCAGGATCCAGACCAACGCCCACGGTGGCGAGATGATCACGAGCTTGCGGATGAGCGCCTTGACGAGACCAGCATCTTCGGCGACACCAACGCCGACCATCGCGACGATGATCACACCCACGGCCTGAAAGCCCATGAAGTTGGACACGACCCCGGTGAACATGAAGCGGATGCCGTCCGCCGTCAGCAGACTGCGCGCTGAGGTGGTGACGGTATCGAGCTTGTGGGTGTCGGGATTGATCACCTGGTAGGTGATCGCCACCCCGAAGAGGTAGAACACGTGCGACAGAACGATCACGCCGGCGATCAGGATCAGGAAGATCACGACCGGATGCGGCACCTTGTTGCCGACCCGCTCGACCACGTCTAGGATTTTCTGCATTCCCCCTTTGGGCGCTTCTGCAACATCAGTCATGTTCAGTTAACTTTTGCTCTCGTTGTTCTTGGGTTTCCTGCACCTGCGGATCGCGAAGTAGCGCGGCACTCTGCAGGGGAGACTGCTGTTGTGTAACCGCTTGGGTGTGACGCATTGTGTGTCAGCCCAGTATGCTCTCGCGGCAGCGACGACTTGATGAACTTCTTTGTGAAGTGTGTAGCGTGCCCCACGTCATGTGTATTTGCAAGACTTCTCGGTCACTTGCAAGACTGATGAGCGTCCGATTGTTTCTAGTGGCAAGTCGCCTGGTTGCAACCATCAGGCCGACGTCGCCCACTGTAGTATCGAGACGTGCGTGCGGCCACGGTCGTTGGTCGTGGATGCAGATCACTCGGTTAGCCGCCAATCGGTTAGCCGCTGGTTGTCACGCGTTGTTCACACGCTGCCATCACTCTTGACTTGACCCGCGCTTAACCGATCAACCCTCATCCGCGCGCTCCGATCGACATCTCGGACAGAGCGCCTCGGCAACGACAAGGAGACACGACAGTGGCAAAAGCATCCAAGCATCACGCGGGCCTGCATCCTGCACCATCGCTGGCTTACGCGGCAAAGATCGAGGTCAGCGTCGCCCGGACCGTTCCATCCTCCGCAACCGCCGTCGGTGTGGCGGTCGGCTCCAAGGGCGCGGTGCCGCGCCAGCTCGGCGTGGATCGCGAAGCGCTCGTGGCCGCCGGTTTCGAGGGCAAGCCCGGCCAGACCTTTGTCATCCCAAAGGACAAGGACTCGATCCTGGTCGCCATCGGCATTGGTGATGCCAGCCTCGACGCTGCGAGGCTGCGCGACGCGGCCGCGTCGTTCGCGCGCGCCGCGTCCCGGCACGCAAAGCTTGCAACGGCGCTGGCCGATGTCGCCAGCGGTGTCGCGCCGTCGGTCGCCGCGCAGGCAGTGACCGAGGGCGTGCTGCTGGCGCGCTATCGATACGAAGCGCGCAAGAGCAAGCAGTCGGATGTTCCGCTGGCCCAGTTCACGCTGGTGACGACGGCCGAGCGCGTCAAGGAAGAAACCGCCGGTGCGCGGCTCGGCCATACGTTTGCCTCCGCCGGGCTGCTGGCGCGCGATCTGGCCAATGCACCGGCCAAGGAACTGACCGCCACGCGCATGGCCGAGATCGCGGAAGAAGTGGCACGCGCGCGCGGGCTGCAGGTCGAGGTCTTCGGCAAGACCGATCTCGAGAAACTGGGCTGCGGCGGAATTCTCGGCGTGAACGCCGGCAGCACTGAGCCGCCACGCATGGTCAAGCTGACCTACAAGCCGAAGGGCGGCAAGGGCAAGGGCGCGCATCTCGCGATGGTGGGCAAGGGCATCATGTACGACTCCGGCGGCATCAACCTGAAGCCGGCGCAGGGCATGCAGCTCTTCATGAAAATGGACATGGCGGGTGCGGCGGCAGTGCTCGGCGCGATCTCGGTGCTGCGCGACCTCGACTGCCCTAACACGGTCACTGCGTTCCTGATGTGCACCGACAACATGCCCTCGGGCTCGGCCACCAAGATGGGTGATGTGCTCACGCAGCGCAACGGCAAGACGGTCGAGATTCACAACACCGACGCCGAAGGCCGGCTCATCCTCGCCGACGGGCTCGCGCTGGCGGCAGAGCTGAAGCCAGACGGCATCATCAACATCGGCACGCTGACCGGCGCGATCCTGGCCGCGCTCGGCGAACTGCTGACCGGCGTTTTCTCCAACAACGACGCATTCGCCACCCAGGTGCAGGCCTCGGCCAACCGCACCGACGAGACCATTTGGCGCATGCCGCTCGACCGGCGTTACCGCAAACAGATCGACTCGCCCATCGCTGACCTCAAGAACTTGGGCGACGCGCAGCCGGGCTCCATCACTGCGGCGCTGTATCTCGAAGAGTTTGTCGACGGCATCCCCTGGACCCACTTCGACATCTGCGGAACGATGAAGTCGGACACCGACGACTCGTGGCGCTCGAAGGGAGCCTCCGGCGTCGGCGCGCGGCTGCTGGCCGATCTGGCGGTCAATTTCACGGCGCCGCGGGCTTGAGAGCCTGAGAGCCGCTTGCTCGCGACGGCCGAATGGATCGAGATTGCATCCGCGTCGCGCGCAACTTGCCGCGCTCCCGCAGGCTGCGGCTATCCTCCGGCCTCACGATCTTTCTGAACCAAAGGTGAACCCTTGAGCGACATCACCATCCTGTTTCTGATCATCGCGGCCGTAATCGTGCTGTTCATCACGGAGAAGGTGCCCGTGGTGATCGTGGCACTCGGCACCGCGCTGGCGCTGTACTTCACCGGCATCCTCGACTTCCGTCAGGCGCTCGGCGGACTGGGCGACCCGACCACGATCTTCATTGCGTCGCTCTTTGTGGTCAGCGCCGGGCTCGAAGTCACCGGGGTAACCGCCTGGGCCGGCCAGTTTCTGATCGACAAGTCCGGCGAAAGCCGCGTGCGGCAGCTGATGCTGATCATGCTGGCCTGCGCGGCCCTGACGGGCTTGATCAGCCTGAATGGCGCAGTCGCGGCACTGCTGCCTGTGGTGGTCGTGATGGCGGTGCGCCTGAACCGACCGCCATCTCAATTGCTGATGCCGATGGTGTTCGCCTCGCACGCCGGCTCGCTGCTGGCACTGACCGGCTCGCCGGTGAACGTGCTCGTCTCGCAGGCTTCCGAAGAGGCCGGCACCGGTTACTTCGGATTCTTCGAGTTCGCGATCGTCGGCGTTCCACTGCTTGCAGGCACGATGGCGATCCTGGTGTTCCTTGGCAGCCGCCTGCTGCCGCACCGCGGTGGTGCGTCGATGCCGACCGATCTGTCCAAGCACGCCCGCACGCTGGTGGAGCAGTATCGGCTCGAGGGCAATGCGTTCCAGCTGCGCGTGCGGGCGAGCTCGCCGCTGATCGGAACCGCGCCGACCGCGATCGATCTGTCCGCCTACGCGGGGCTGAGCCTGATTGGATCGCAAACTGGTGCGACGGGCCGTCCGCTGACCCGCGCGACGATCGAGGAAGGCGACACGCTGATCCTGCGTGGCGTACCCGACGCCGCCGCGAGCTTCGCCAACGACCAGCACCTTGCATTCGGCGCCGGTGAGGCAGAGGCGGGTGTGGCCGACACGCTGTTCAACCGTTCCTCGGGCCTGGCGGAAGTCGTGATCCCGCCACGCTCCGCGCTGATCGGCCGCGAGATGTTCCCCGGCATGGTGACGGAGAGTGGTGACCTGCTGGTCCTTGCCATCCAGCGCCGTGGCGAGGACGTTGGTCCGGGCAAGACCACGCTAGAAGTCGGTGACTCGATGCTGCTGCAGGGAACGTGGAGCGCGCTCGACAAGCAGCTCGCGGACCCTGAAGTGCTGGTCGTGGATTCGCCAGACCTCGTGCGGCGCCAGGCCGTGCCGATGGGCACCGGCGCCAAGGCGGCGATCGGCATCCTGATTGCGATGGTGGCTGCACTGGCGCTGAACCTCGTGCCGTCTGCTGTCGCGGGTCTGGTGGCGGCGGTTGCAATGGTGCTGGTCGGCGTACTGACGGTCGATCAGGCCTATCGGTCGGTCAACTGGACGACGGTGATCCTGGTCGGTGCAATGACGCCGCTGTCGGCGGCGATGGCTCAAACCGGCGCGGCGCAGTTGCTGGCCGACAAGCTGGTCGGCATCGTTGGTGACGCCGGGCCGTATGCGCTGCTGGCCGGGCTGTTCATCCTGACCGCCGTGCTGGGCCAGCTCATCAGCAACACCGCGACGGCGCTGATCATCATCCCAATCGCTGTGGCGGCGGCACTCGAACTCGGCATTTCGCCGCAGCCGGTGATGATGAGCGTGTGCATAGCGGCGGCTGCGTCTTTCCTGACTCCCGTGGCCACACCGGTCAACCTGATGATCATGGGGCCGGGCGGCTACAAGTTCGGCGACTACTGGAAGATCGGCATCGTGTGCATGGCCTGGTTCTTCGTGGTGGCCGTGTTCTTCGTGCCGTTGATCTGGCGCTTCTAGCCCGGCGCGCGCGGGGTTGCCGCCGTCGTTCGGCGGCAGCGCCCCGCTCGAGGCGCGTCGACCGGTCTGCGATCGCCATGCGCGCAAGGCTTTCTCGATAGCTTCTCGTCTGTCCGCAACCAATCAAGCAAGGCGATGGACCGACTTCGCACCCTGGTGTATGGCTGCGTCCTGCTGTTGATCCTCG
>JBIIZX010000473.1:0-3038 GCA_044346055.1 Burkholderiaceae bacterium
ACTATCACCGCACGCACCAGATCTGGATCAAGAGCGAGCGCGCCAATCCGGCCGGCTCGATCAAGGACCGCATTGCGCTGTCGATGGTCGCGGCGGCCGAACAAAGCGGCGCTCTGCAACCGGGCGGCACGATCATCGAGCCCACCTCTGGCAACACCGGCATCGGGCTGGCGATGGTCGCGGCAGTCAAGGGCTACAAGCTGGTGCTCGTGATGCCCGAGAGCATGTCGATCGAACGGCGCCGCCTCATGAGCGCCTATGGCGCGAGCTTTGTGCTCACCCAGCGTGAGAAAGGCATGAACGGCGCCATCGCACGCGCCACCGAGCTGGTGGCCGAGACACCGGGCAGCTGGATGCCGCAGCAGTTCGACAACCCGGCCAACATCGACATCCACGTGAAGACCACCGCGCAGGAGATCCTGCGCGATTTCGACGGCGGCATCGACGTGCTGATCACCGGCATGGGCACCGGCGGCCACATCACCGGCTGCGCGCGTGTGCTCAAGAAGGCCTGGCCGCAGCTGAAGGTGTTTGCGGTGGAGCCGCAGGCCTCGCCGCACCCGATCCAGGGCATCGGCGCCGGCTTCATTCCCGACAACCTCGACGTTTCCGTGCTCGACGGCGTGATCCAGGTCGACGCCGAGGCCGCGCGCGAGTTTGCGCGCCGCGCCGCGCGGGAAGAAGGCGTGCTGGTGGGCATCTCCTCGGGCGCGACACTGTCGGCGATCGCGCAGAAGCTGCCGGAAATCCCGGCGGGCGCGACCGTGCTCGGATTCAACTACGACACCGGCGAGCGGTATTTGTCCGTGGAGGGATTCTTGCCTTAAGCGCTTTGCGTGTACGCGACGCTGCGCGTCCCACGTGCACGCAAAGCGGTTTGATCAGTGCAGCTCGCTCTGGGCGGCCACGCGCAAGCCGCATTGGGTCCCCTCCGCGCTGCGCGCTGCGGGCACGGGACGAACGGCGACATCGCGCCGTTGGTCCCTGTGCGATGGCGGCGGCACGCGAGAGCGTGCGGGGGGGTTCTGCGATGGTGGCGCCAAGTCCCTGCGCTCTGCCTCGCCGAAGTCTCCCCTGCCCCATTTTCAATTGGATCGACTCTTCCTTCGTGCTCTTCGTGCTCTTCGTGTCACAAAACGCGATGTCGGCACCCGTCCTATGCCGCCTCACCTCCCTGCGCAATCCTCAATCCTCAATCCTGCCCTTCCTGCTCTCCGTGTGATCCAGCAGCGCACCGCGTAAGCTGACCCTTATCTACGGAGTCAACCAAGATGAGACTGATATCCGACGTCGAAGTCGCGTCCGTCATCAACATGCGCGACGCCATCGCCGCCATGACGGCGGCCTTTGAGCAGTTGGGCAATGGCGTGGGCGGCATCGCGCCGCGGGTGCGCGGGGCGGCGGAGCAGAACGGGCAAGTGGCGTCGATTGCCGCCATGGGCGCGGCGCTGCCGGCGGCGGGTGTGGTGGGTGCCAAGGTCTACAGCACGATCAAGGGGCAGTTCAACTTCGTGATTGTGCTGTTCTCATCGTTGACCGGGCAGCCGCTTGCCACCATCGAGGCCAACGAGATCACCCGGTTTCGCACCGCGGCGGCCAGCGCGGTGGCACTGCGCGCGCTGGCGGCGCGCGATGCGATGACGCTCGCTATCTTTGGCAGCGGGGTGCAGGCACGGGCGCATGCCGAAGCATTCCTGCTGTCGCGCTCGTTTGAGAGCGTGCTGGTGGCTGGTCGCGCTGGCAGCAGCGCGGCGCCCGAGCTGGCCGACTGGATCAGCACCGCGTTCGGCGTGCCGGCCCGCGCGGTGGACATGGACACCGCCGCGCGCGAGGGCGATGTGCTGGCCACCTGCACGCGTGCCACCGAGCCGTTGTTCGACGGCACGCTGGTCCGGCCCGGCGCCTTCATCGCCGCGGTGGGCTCGAGCAAACCGCAGGCACGCGAGCTGGACGACGTGCTGCTGCAACGGGCCGACCTGATTGCGGTCGAATGGCTGCCAGCCGCGCAGGCCGAGGCCGGCGAGTTTGCACGCGCCGCGCCAGGCACGATCGATGCGGCGCGCGTGGTCGAACTGGGCAAGCTACTGGTGGGTGGCCACCCGTATCAGCGGCGCGCGCTTGACGTGGTGGTCTACAAGTCGGTAGGCATTGGACTGGAAGATGTGGCGCTCGCAAAGCTGGTCTGGGATCGGGTGCAGTAGTTCCGAGTGCAGTCGTTCGGCGTGCAGTCGTTCGGCGAGCGTTATGACGACTTGCAGGCTGTCACACGCGAAACCGCTGCTCCTCGCCCTGCTGCTCGTCCTGGGCGCCCTGGCATTCGATCAGCCGCACGCGCAGTCCCCGAGTTCGCCCGGCTATGCGCCGCCGCAGGCACCGTGGTCGGCGCCACCGCCACCGAGCCCGCCACCACCATCGCGCACTGAGGCAGCGACACGCGAACGCGACCGCCTAGAAGGTGAACTCACTGCCCTGCGTCAGCAACGCCTGCGCGTGGAGCAGGCGCTGCGCAACACCCCTGACCCGCGCGAACCCGCCGACGCCGGCCGCAATGCCGCGGAGACCGCGCGCCTGGCCAGCGAGCAGTCGCGCCTGCAGGCACGAGAGGACCAGTTGCGGCGCGAGCTGACCGCGTTGCAGTCGAAACGCTGAAGAAGCTTCTCAAGCGATCTCCCAGACGCAACCATGTGCGGCCGCTACGACCTCTCCGATAGTCCCGCCGCGATCTGCGCCAAGTTCAGCGTGCCCGTGGTGCCGGACTTCCTCGTCAACCCCGACCTGCGCCCCACCGAGAGCGCGCCGATCGTGCGCCTGACCAAGAGCGGTGAGCGCGAATGCGTGCTGGCGCGCTGGGGCCTGGTGCCGTTCTGGGCCAAGGACCTGAAATTCGGGACCCTCTGCATCAACGCGCGCGCGGAGACAGTGGCGACCACGCCGGCCTTCAGGGCTGCTTACCGCGCGCGCCGCTGCCTCGTTCCACTGAGCGCGTTCTACGAGTGGACCGGTGCAAAGGGCCACAAGGTGAAGTGGCGCATCAGCGT
>JBIIZX010000474.1:0-3022 GCA_044346055.1 Burkholderiaceae bacterium
CTCAGCCCGTAGCCACCCATCCAGTGCCTGGCCCGCGCGTTGACACCAACCAGGCCCGCAGCCCAAGCCGGGGAGGGGGCACGTGCGCCCCGCGGCTGACACCCAGACTCAGCAGCGCATCAATGCATCGGTTACACCATCAGAACCGCCCAAATGGCACGGTCACTTGCTCCACCAGGCCCATACAACAGTGACTGGTGAAACATCCGGGCTAGAGTCCGTGCACGACCTCCTCCTCACCTACAGACACGCAAAGCGCCATGAACGCACACGATCACGACGAACAGTCCCCCAAGCAGCAACCGCGCTTGGACGCCTTTCTTGAAGAAAAGGCCTTCAAGTCGCGCTACATCGTCCTCACCGGCGAGATCAATGACCGCGTGGCGGCCTCCATCGTCACGCGGCTGATCGCGCTGGCCTCCGACTCCGACAAGCCGATCATCTTCCTCATCAGCTCGCCGGGCGGGCATGTGGAATCCGGTGACGCGATCCACGACACCATCAAGTTCGTGCGCGTGCCGGTCAACATGATCGGCACCGGCTGGGTCGGCAGTGCCGGCGTGCATATCTACCTGGCGGCCGAGAAGCAGCGCCGCTTCTGCACCGAGAACACGCGCTTTTTGATCCACCAACCCAGCGGCGGCGGCATGGGCACGGCCAGCGATATCGCCATTGCCGCCCGCGAGATCGTGCGCGCGCGCGAGCGGCTTGCCCGCATCATTTCGCGCGAGACCGGCCAGAGCATCGAGCGCGTGACCGAGGACATCGACCGCGACTACTGGATGAATGCGGCCGAGGCGATCGACTATGGCCTGGTGTCGCGCATCGTCAAGACGCAGGACGAGGTGCCTGCAAACTGACGCACGACGTGCCTTTGGGGAGCGAGGAGGTAGTCCATGCTGAAGCTGATGCTCTATGTCGTCGGTATCGCGGTCGGCATTTACGTCGTCGCGCAGGGCCTGGGTTGGACCAGGAGCGGCGGTTCGTCCGTGGCCACGCCGTCTCGATCCGATGCGATGGCTGCGACCTCGCCCTTCGTTGCCTTGCCGCCGCCCGTGGATCAATCGACCGGCACTGCCTATGTTGTTGCGCCTCAACACTGCACGCGGGAGGAAGCCGCGCGTGCCGACCAGCTCTCCGCCGATCTGCGTGCTCGCGGCGTGTCTGTGCAACGGGTTGATCAAGTGCAGTTCTCCCGCGTGGAGCCCGCGCAGATGTCGGGCCTTGACCAGGTCATGCGCGGGCGCCTGCCCATCGTGTTCGTCAACGGCAAGGCCGCCAACGATCCACAACTAGGCGACGTGTTGCGGGAGATCGGCCGCTAGCGTTGCTCAGCGTGCCACGAGGCCCGTCAGTGCCCCACTTGCCTTGTCATGCGGCGCCTTGCGCCGTTTGTCAACGTCGAGTCAAGCCATTGAGTCAAGCCGCCCGCACGAACGGCGCGCCAGCGGCGCGTGTGTGGGCCGCCAATGATCACGAAGTCACGCCGACACAGCAGCAGGCTGCGCAAGGGAGGCATTAGGGTTTGCGCCGTCAGACATTGAACCGGAAGTGCATCACGTCCCCGTCATGCACCACGTACTCCTTGCCTTCGAGCCGCATCTTGCCGGCCTCCTTGGCGCCGTGCTCGCCCTTGAACTTGACGTAGTCGTCAAAGGCGATGGTCTCGGCGCGGATGAAGCCTTTTTCAAAGTCGGTGTGGATGACGCCGGCCGCCTGTGGCGCCGTTGCGCCCTGCACCACGGTCCACGCGCGCACTTCCTTGGGGCCGGCGGTGAAGTAGGTCTGGAGGCCGAGCAGCGTATAGCCGGCGCGGATCATGCGCGCCAGGCCCGGCTCGGTCATGCCCATGTCCGCGAGGAACACTTCCTTGTCCTCATCAGGCAGTTCGGCGATCTCGGCCTCCACCTTCGCGCACACCGCCACCACGGGCGCGTGTTCCTTCTCGGCGTAGGCGCGCACCTGGTCGAGCAGCGGATTGTTCTCGAAGCCGTGGTCCTCCACATTGGCCACGAACATGGTCGGCTTCATGGTCAGCAGAAACAGCGGCCGCAGAACGGCGCGCTCTTCCTCGTACAGCTGCACGCTGCGCGCCGGCTTGGCCTCGTTCAGCGCGGGCAGCACTTTTTCCAGCGCATCGACCAGCCGCTTGGCCTCCTTGGCCTCCACGCCCTGGCCGTTCTTGGCGACCTTGCTGTACTTGGCGAGCTGCTTGTCGACGGTCTGCATGTCGGCCAGCGCAAGCTCGGTGTTGATGACCTCGATGTCGTTGATCGGGTCCACCTTGCCTGCCACGTGGATGATGTTGGGGTCGTCAAAGCAGCGCACGATGTGCGCGATCGCATCGCACTCGCGGATGTTGGCCAGGAACTGATTGCCCAGGCCCTCGCCCTTGCTCGCGCCGGCCACCAGGCCCGCGATGTCGACAAACTCCACCGTCGCCGGCAGCATCTTTTCCGGCTTGGCGATGCCGGCGAGCGCGGTCAGGCGCGGATCGGGTACCTCGACGATGCCGGTGTTGGGCTCGATGGTGCAGAACGGATAGTTCTCGGCGGCGATGCCCGCCTTGGTGAGCGCGTTAAAGAGCGTCGACTTGCCGACATTTGGCAGGCCGACGATGCCGCATTTCAAGGACATAAAGAGCTTTCAGCTTTGGGTAGCCCGTGCCCGGCGCGATTCGACTGGCCGACGCTGCGGAAACCGGCGATTATCCCTGACCTGCCCGGCCCTCTACTGCCCAACCCTCTCGCCCCGCTGCCGCCATGCACGTTGAACTCGTGGAGATCACCAAGGACACCGTGCGCGCGGTCTGCAAGCTCGACGCTGGCGACGACGGCCGGCAGGTCGCGCCCAACGCGGTGTCGATTGCGCAGGCCTACTTCCACGAGGAGGCGTGGTTTCGTGCGATCCACGCGCAGGGTGAACTATTGAGCTTTCCTTAAATCATGACAACCAAAAGCGTTCTCGTGCGTTACACCGATATTTGGCAAAGATCGGGGGCATCGCATGGGGACGAAGCGAT
>JBIIZX010000475.1:0-3015 GCA_044346055.1 Burkholderiaceae bacterium
GCGCTTATCAGGCATGCGCGGCTCCGATCACTGATCACCGATCACCGACCGCCGATCACTGCTCACCGATCACCGATCACCGATCACCGATCACCAAACTTGTCCCTCGACCGCCGCACCGCCTTCCTGCTGACGCTGCCGCCGCTGTTCTGGGCCGGCAATGCGGTGTTCGCGCGGCTGCTGGTGGGCGAGATGCCGCCGCTCGTGCTGTCGCTGCTGCGCTGGCTACTCGCGCTTGGCATCTTCCTGCCGTTTGCGTGGCGTGCGCTGGCGGAGCATCGCGTGGCGCTGCGGGCGGCGTGGAAGGACATTGCGCTGATTGGGCTGCTCGGCGTCGGCGCCTACAACACCTTCCAGTACCTGGCGGTGCAGACGTCCACGGCCGTCAACGTCACTCTGATTGCCGCGTCCACGCCGGTGTTCGTGCTGCTCTTTGGCGTTTTGTTCTTCGGCGAGCGGGCGCGGCCGGCGCAATGGCTGGGCGCGGCGTTGTCGCTGTGCGGCGTGACCTGGGTGCTGCTGCGCGGCGACCCGGCCAACGTCACGCACCTGGGCTTCGTGCCGGGCGATCTCATCATGATCGCGGCCAACATCACCTGGGCGCTGTACACATGGCTGCTGCGCAAGCGCCGCCCGCAACTGCCCTTCGCGCCGTTTCTCGTCGCGCAGATGCTGGTGGGTGCCGCGGCCATCGCGCCACTGGCAGGCGTCGAACTCGCGCTCGACCATGTGATCGTCTGGAACCAGCGCGTGGTCGCCGTGCTCGTCTACATGGCGATCTTTCCGTCGATCATCGCCTACTACTGCTGGGACCGCGGCGTGACGCGCGTGGGTGCGGTGGTGCCGGTGTACTTCGCCAACCTGACGCCGCTCTTTGCCGCGTTGCTGTCGACGCTGCTGCTGGGCGAAGCGCCCCACCTGTATCACGCCGTCGGACTGGCACTGATCATCTGCGGCATTCATGTGGCCAGCCGCAGACAGGCTTGAGCTGTCAGGATTGACGTTAAGCTTCACTCGGGAAGCGGCCAAGTGCAGACTTGATCTTGTAATACAGGGCTGGAAGCCAACTGGGCGCTCCATCCGGAGTGCGTACTGTCTGGCGCCTGAAGTCCGTAGGCGCGACCACAATCTCGACCTGTTCCTTGCTGGCGAGCGCCGCGAGGATGAACAAGTCCTCGGCTGCCAGGTTCCCCATGGCCAAGCAGCCTATGGAAACCGCTGTGCCGTGAATCATGATGTCCGAACCTAACTGTAGTCGCCCGTCCGCCTTAGCTTGGGCTTGATCGAATTCGTTGGGATAGTTGAGTCGGATCGAAAGGTGAAAGCGACTGTTGGCGTTTAGAAACTCCGCACGGTAGATGCCTTCAGGAACCTGCATGTCGCCCTGACGGAGCTTGGGGCCGAGGTCGCCGCTCATGCCTAGGATGGGATAGGTGTGCACTCGGCGCCATTGATCAGAAGGTTTGGCGCGGGCGTAGACCTGCAGTTGCGCGGTGTCCTTGAATGCGACGTACGCCAACTGCGCGGGGGGATACGGGACTGCTGCCGCTTCGAACTTGACTCGGAGCCGGGCTTCTACGGCACCGGCGTGCATACGGACGCGGTCTTCCACGGTGTAGCCACCACGCAGCTGTAGCCACGCATAGTTGGCTGCTGCATAGCCTTGCTCGGTACGCAGCGCAGCCACCGCTGCTACGGCCAAGAGGACCGCGAGAACGAACGCGACGAGAGCAATTCGGCGTGCCACTGTGAAGCCTAACGAGGATTGAGTTTCGAGCCGCTCAATCCTCAATCCTCATTGCTCAAGTCTAGCCTCACCAGGGTTTGAGCAGCCCGCGCGGCAGTGGCGCTTCCGACAGGTCGGTCACGTAGCGGCTGGCGTGGAAGATGAGCGGCACGCCACCGCTGGCGCCGAATGAATCCACGCGTCCAACCAGGATCACGTGGTCGCCTTCGTCGTATTGGCTGCGGTTGCTGCAATCAAACCAGGCGACGCTGCCCTCGATCAAGGGCAGGCCGGCGGGACCCGGTTGCCAGGCAGTGTCGCCGAACTTATCCGCACCACGCGTGGCAAAGCGCTGGGCGAGTGCGAGCTGATCGCCCGCCAGCACGTGCACCAGGTAGCGGCTGCAGCGGCGAAACGCGTCGAAGGTTGCCGCCTGGCGCGCCAAGCTCCAGAGCACCAGCGGCGGGTCGAGCGAGACACTGGTGAAGGAGTTGACCGTCATCCCCGCGGGCGCGCCATCGGGCGCGAGCGTGGTGATGATGCTGACGCCGGTGGCGTACTGGGCGAGGGCCTGGCGGAACGCCGCAGGCTCGACCGCATTGGAAGGAGTGGACTTGGCTTGCACTGGCTGATTCTACGGATGGTTGCGCGGGGAGTCGGGAGTAGAGGGTCGCCCGGGGAGTCGGGAGTGGAACGTCGGGACTCTGGAGTCGGATGCCCCAGGCGGCATCATCCTCGCGCAGGCGGTGATCCAGTGTCTTTCGCGCCGCACGACAGCGAACGACGCGCCACGCGGCTGCAGTTGGGAATACGCTTCGCTCCCAACTCCTGACGCCGGCCCTTAACTCCTGCTCCCGAATCCAACCCCCCGGACTTCCATGTCCCTCCTTCCCACCTACGAAACGCTGATCGAGCAGCGCATCCGCGAGGCGACCGAGCGCGGCGAGTTTGACAATCTACCCGGTGCGGGCCAGGCGCTGCCCCTGGATGACGACCTGCTGGTGCCGGAGGAGGTGCGCTTGGCGCATCGCATCCTCAAGAACGCCGGCTATGTGCCGCCGGAGGCGCAGCAGATCAGCGAGATCAACCAGTTGATTGCCCAGGTCGGTCGCAGCGAGTTCACGGCTGACCACAAAGGCGCCGATGGCCGGCTGCGCGCGCTGCTGATCCAGCTCGAGCTGGCCGGCCGGCCAGCGGCAGCTTCGAAAGCGTGGCACGATTACCAAGACGCGCTGTTGCGCCACGGGCAGCGCGAGGTTGAGCGCAAGGTTGAGCTCGAGGTTAAGCAC
>JBIIZX010000097.1:0-8912 GCA_044346055.1 Burkholderiaceae bacterium
CCCCGAAGCGGGAGCATTTGGCTCTGACGTGGCCGCCTTCCGACGCATCGCTGCAGAGGGGAAATTGATATAGTGAGTCGCGTTGCCTCGTGATGACTGGCGTCCGGCGCCGGCAAACGTGGGAGCAG
The DNA here is from genome assembly GCA_044346055.1 of Burkholderiaceae bacterium. Classification (GTDB taxonomy): domain Bacteria; phylum Pseudomonadota; class Gammaproteobacteria; order Burkholderiales; family Burkholderiaceae_F; genus JALHMQ01. The sequence goes on from JBIIZX010000097.1 coordinate 129, forward strand.
CACCCGGGTGCGCGCCTGCAACTTGCCGGTAATTGCCAGGGATTCGCTGGCCTTCTGCCCGAAACCTGTCACCGCTTGGCTCGTTACGCTGGTCCGGCTGGGACTGATGTCGGTGGCAGGCGCGGGTGGATCTGGTCCAGCCGCAGGATTTTCTATCTAGGGTTGACGTGGTCTTTTCTTTTTTCAAAAAGGATCCCAAGGACGGCAAGGTCGCGGGCCGCAGTGCTGGCAAGGCCGGCGCGCGACCGGCGCCCAAACCCATGGGCAAGCCACTGCCCAATCCGGCTGCCCCAAATGGAGCACAGCCCCCCAACAGCAAGTTCGCAACGACCGAAAACGCGCTGCCCCGCGATCTGGCCCGCACGTTGGCCATGGAAACGGCCGCCAAGATCGACGCCATCGAAAGCGAAATGGCGCGCGACTTTCTGCGGCCAGCCGCCAATACCGGCAGTCCCGCTGGCAACCCAAGCACGCGAGGCCGCACCGCGGCTGCCGGGGCCACGCCGCCGGCGGCCGTTGCTGCTTCGGCACGCCCACCCAGCGTGAACAAGAAGCCGACCGCCGAGCCTGAGGAAGACACGCTCGAAGGCAGCAGCGACCTGCTGCTGGGCAGCCTGAGCGGCATGGAGCTGAGCAGTGCCGGTGGCGGCTCGGTGATCGACGAGACCGCCATCCTGTTTGCCAATGGCCAAGCGGCCGAAGCCGAAGAGACGCTGCGCCAGGGTCTGGAGGCCGAGACCGTGGGCAGCGCATCGCAGAGCGCCTGGCTCATGCTGTTTGAGCTCGTGAACCAGCGCAATGACAAGGGGTCGTTCGAGCAGCTGACCATGCAGTACGCGCTGCGCTTCGAGAATTCACCGCCGGCCTGGATGGACTACGCGGCAGGCAGTCGGCCCGCGGCGGCGCTGGCCGCACCGGCGCCAGCCCCCGTGCCTGCTCCGGTGACTGCGGCGGCGGCCATGCTGTCCGAAGGGCTGCCAATGATCACGCTGCCGGCCGATGTCGATGCCAACGTCGTCAAGCCGCTGGAGCTGCTCAAGACCCTGGCCGCGCAACACAGCGCGCTGGCGATCGATGCCTCCCAGGTACGCAGTGTTGATCTGGTGGGCGCCGAGTTGCTGCTGCGCGTGGTCAATGCCTTCAAGCGTTCCAACCACGAGCTGTCGATCCTCGGCTGCGAACAACTGCAGGTGCCATTGCGCAGCGCCGTGGAGCCGGGCCGCCGCGATGCGTCGGACGCCACCTGGATGCTGCTACTCGAAGTGCTGCGCCTGCTCGACAAGCAGCATGACTTCGAGGAAACCGGCATCCAGTACTGCATCACCTTCGAGGTGTCGCCGCCTTCGTGGGAGCCACCGCCCCCCAACCTGAAGACCGGGCCTGCGCCGGCACGGACCGTGGCCACGCCGGTGTCCGCGCCAGCGCCTGCGGTTGTGGCACCAGCGTCGGCCCCTGCGGCCGAGGCCATCGGGCCGCTTGACTGGCGTGGCGCGGTCGAAGGCGAGGGGGAGCCGCTGTTCGGCCGCCTGGTGGCTGAGTCACGCAACAGCAAGCAACTGCAGGTCGAGTGTCGCTACCTGCAGCGCATGGCGTTTTCGGCAGCCAGCGCGCTGCTCACGCACGTGATGCGGCTGCAATCGGGCGGCGTGCGGGTGGAGTTTCGCAACGTCAATCCGCTCGTGGTGGTGCTGCTGAACCTGCTCGGTGTTACCGCGGTGGCTCACGTGCAGCCGCGCCGACCTTAGCTCGTCCGGCTCGCTGCGCTTCTCCAGCCTGGGGTGGCGGCAGGGACGCGGGGCGGCGCGGCGGCAAGCGCCGCTGTCACTCTCGCTCGGCCTCTCAAATCCCCCTTGAACCCTGGCCCTGCGCTGCCATGTAGTCTCATCGGTTTCGGCTGCGCCTGCGGCCGCATTCAAGAGCGCCTTATGGATCAATTCCACGGCACCACCATCGTCTCTGCACGCCGCGGCGCTCGCGTTGCCATGGGCGGCGATGGCCAGGTGACCCTTGGCAACATCGTGGTCAAGCAAAGCGCGCGCAAGGTGCGGCGCCTGTATCACGACCGCATCCTGGCGGGCTTTGCGGGCGCCACTGCCGACGCCTTCACCCTGTTTGAACGCTTCGAGGCCAAGCTGGAAAAGCACCAGGGCCACTTGCTGCGCTCGGCCGTGGAACTGGCCAAGGACTGGCGCACCGACCGCATACTGCGTCGTCTCGAAGCGATGCTCGCCGTCGCCGACAAGGAGGCAAGCCTCATCCTTACCGGCAACGGCGACGTGCTCGAACCGGAAAACGGCCTGATCGCCATCGGCTCCGGCGGCCCGTACGCCCAGGCCGCCGCCAAGGCGCTGCTCGACAACACCGATTTTTCCCCCGCCGACATCGTCAAAAAGTCGCTGACCATCGCCGGCGACCTGTGCATCTATACCAACCAGTCGCACACGATCGAGGTCATCGATTGAGGTCGCAGGTTCAACCTTCCGGGATCGTGGATTGCGGACTGCGGATTGCGCAGACATGGTCCCGCCTGCGGCAGTGACTGTGCCCCGTTCGGATGCAGCGGGCTGTGCGGCCAAAGGCCGCCCGGTGCCCTTGTTGTGCGCGCGTACGCCCGGCCGCTCCGAAGGGAGCGCGCCTGACTTGAACGCTTCGCGTGCACGTGCGATCGGCGCCAGCCGATCGCGTACACGCGAAGCGAAACAATCATGATGACTCCCAAGGAAATCGTCTCCGAACTCGACAAGCACATCGTCGGGCAGCACAAGGCCAAGCGCGCGGTGGCGATCGCCCTGCGCAATCGCTGGCGCCGGCAGAACGTCGAGGAGCCGCTGCGCTCCGAGATCACGCCGAAGAACATCCTGATGATCGGCCCCACGGGCGTGGGCAAGACGGAGATCGCGCGGCGGCTGGCAAAGCTTGCCGATGCGCCCTTCATCAAGGTCGAGGCCACCAAGTTCACCGAGGTGGGTTATGTCGGGCGCGATGTCGACTCAATCGTGCGCGACCTGGTCGAGATCTCGATCAAGCTCACCCGCGAAAGCGAGATGCGCAAGGTGCGCGCCAAGGCCGAGGATGCCGCTGAGGATCGCATCCTCGATGTGTTGCTGCCCGGGTCCAATGCGCGCAACGTCGACTTCGGGTTCACGGATGCCCGCAGTGAAGCCGGCCACGAGACGCGCCAGAAGTTTCGCAAGCGCCTGCGCGAAGGCGATCTGGATGACAAGGAGATCGAGATCGAGCTGGCAGTGCCAGCGCCGCAGATGGAGGTGATGACCCCGCCCGGCATGGAAGAGCTGACCCAGCAGCTGCAGTCGATGTTCCAGAACATGGGGCAGGGGCGGCGCAAGTCGCGCAAGCTCAAGGTGCGCGAGGCGATGAAGCTCGCCATTGATGAGGAAGCGGCGCGGCTGGTCAATGACGAGGAGCTGAAAACCCGGGCGGTGGCCAACGTCGAGCAAAACGGCATCGTGTTTCTCGACGAGATCGACAAGATCGCCAGTCGCTCGGAGACGCAGGGCGCGGATGTCTCCCGTCAGGGCGTGCAGCGCGATCTGCTGCCGCTGGTCGAAGGCACCACGGTCAACACCAAGTACGGCATGGTCAGGACCGACCACATCCTGTTCATCGCCAGTGGCGCCTTTCACTTTGCCAAGCCGAGCGATCTCATTCCCGAGTTGCAGGGGCGGTTTCCGATCCGAGTCGAGCTCGAGTCGCTGTCCACGCAGGACTTCGAGCGCATCCTCACCAGCACCGATGCCTGCCTCACGCGCCAGTACCAGGCGCTGCTGGCCACCGAGGACGTGAACCTGGAGTTCACACCAGAGGGCGTTGCGCGGCTGGCGCAGATCGCCTATGCGGTCAACGAGAAGACCGAGAACATCGGTGCGCGGCGGCTGTACACCGCCATGGAAAAGCTGCTTGAGGATCTCGCCTTCGAGGCCGGCAATGTCGGGGGCAAGGCGGTGATCATTGACGCCGCGTATGTCGACGCCCGGCTGGGCGAGCTGTCGCGCAACGAGGATCTGGCGAGATACGTGTTGTAGGCACTTTCGGTGTACGCGACTGCTGCGCAGTCGCACGTGCACCGAAAGTGATTGGTTAGTTCAACTTCACTGGCGAAGCCAGATGAAGTTGAATTGGATGGCGGCGCTGGCGCTGCGGCGCCGCCATGAAAGTGCGACGCGCGGCTGCGCTGCTTGGTCGCACTGGTCGCTGTCGTTTCTGGAGATGCCACTTATGCGACGTCTGTTGACTCGTGTATCGACTGCTGTGTTGCTGTCGCTGCTCGCCTTGCCTGCTCTTGCTCAGGTTGAAGTCACCGGCGCCTGGGTTCGTCCCACGGTGGAAGGGCAGATGGGGACCGGGGCGTTCATGACGTTGCGGGCGAAGGAGTCGATGCGGGTGGTGGGTGCCAGTAGTGCGGTGGCGGGCGTGGTGGAGATTCACGAGATGGCGATGCAGAACAACGTGATGCGCATGCGCGCGATCGAGTCGCTGCCGCTGCCCGCCGGGCAGCCGGTCGAGCTCAAGCCCGGCGGTTATCACGTGATGCTGATGGACCTGAACCGGGCGCTCAAACCCGGCGAGAAGGTCGCGATCGAACTGCAGCTGGAGACCGGGGACAAGCGGCGGGTGACGCAGCCAGTGCAGGCCGAGGTGCGGCAGTCGCCGCCGCCGGCGGGCAAAGGGCGCTGAGCGCGCGGGGCCGGGGCAAGCGACCGACGCGGCGGTTGGCGCGAGCAGTTGGCGCGAACGTTTGGTGCCACCGATTGGCGCCAAATGCGCGCGCCGGCCTTGGCTTCGGCGCTTTGCCCGAGGGGTGTCGCTGCCAAGAGCCCGGGCGTCTTCTCAGAGCGCCCGCACCTCGAACTCCCCTGCCTTGGCGACGGCGGCCTTGACCGCTTCCAGCGCCAATGGCGCCGGCACGTCGATCACCGCGCGCGGCGGGTCGAGCGTGACCGTGGCGTCCTGCGCCACGCCTTTCAGTGCCTTGGTGACGCGGTTCACGCAGCCACCACAGTGCATTCCCGTGATCTCGAACGTCTGTTGCATCGATGCCTCCCCCCTGCATGAGGCAACGATTCTGCCCGGTCACGTCGCTTGCCGCTGCTAGACTTTTTTGTACGACTTGCTGCCGTGACTGCCGTCACAGGATGTTCCGCCCATGGACCGCGCGCTACTTTCCCCTGAACTGAAGGCCGACATCCTGTCCGAGGCGCTGCCGTACATCCGCCGCTTCCATGGCAAGACCATCGTCGTCAAGTACGGCGGCAACGCGATGGTCGAGGAAAAGCTGCAGAAGAGCTTTGCGCATGACGTGGTGCTGCTGAAGCTGGTCGGCATGAATCCGATCGTGGTCCACGGCGGCGGCCCGCAGATCGACGAGGCGCTCGAGCGCGTTGGCAAGAAGAGCGAATTCATCCAGGGCATGCGCGTCACCGATGCCGAGACCATGGAAGTGGTCGAGTGGGTGCTCGCCGGCGAGGTGCAGCAGGATCTGGTCATGATGATCAACGGCTTTGGCGGCCAGGCAGTAGGCCTGACCGGCAAGGACGGCGGCCTGATCCGCGCCCGCAAGCTGCGGATGCAGGACAAGACCGACCCCACGAAGTATCACGACATCGGCCAGGTGGGCGAGATCGAGAAGATCAACCCGGCGGTAGTCAAGGCGCTGCAGGACGATGCCTTCATCCCGGTCATCAGCCCGATTGGCTACGGCGAGGACGGCATGAGCTACAACATCAATGCCGATGTGGTGGCGGGCAAGATCGCCGAGGTGCTCAAGGCCGAAAAGCTCGTCATGCTCACCAACACCCCGGGCGTGTTGGACAAGAGCGGCAAGCTGCTCACGGGCCTCTCAGCACGCCAGATCGACGATCTGTTTGCCGACGGCACCATTTCCGGCGGCATGCTGCCCAAGATCTCCTCCGCACTGGAGGCCGCCAAGAGTGGCGTGAACTCGGTGCACATCATTGACGGCCGTGTGGAACACTGCCTGCTGCTCGAGATCCTGACCGAAGAGGGTGTGGGAACGATGATCAGGAGTCATTGAGTTTCGAACGCGTGTACGCGATCGCTACGCGATCGCACCCGTACGCGTTCGAGTTCAATCAGAGGCCGGGCTTGGCTGCTGCCGCTTGCTGACGCAAGCTTCGCGTCGGCTCCGCCGACACGAGCCTCCGCCGCCGCGCAAGCGCGGTGGGTCGGCCGGGCGCCCGGCCTGCAATTGAACGAACCGCGCTCCGCGCGCCTGTCGCTCCCTGCATTGTCACCAGCATGAAGTCCATCCGACAAAGGCGAGGGATCCGGCTGCCGCCGCCCCCGACGCCCGACGTATTCAGCCCCATTCGCGGACGAGTGGTGGCGCTCCGAAAGCGCGCGATAGCGCGCTCGTTTCAGTTGATCCTGGGGCGGGCGCCTGGCCGCCCGAAGCCCGCCCCACAAACACAAGTCGATCGCGTGCACGTGCGCCCCGAAGGGGCGCGTACACGCGATCGACTCACGTTCTTCTTCGATCTCGACAACACGCTGCACGACGCCTCGCACGCGATCTTCGGGCAGATCAATCTGCGGATGACGGCCTACGTTCGCGAGCACCTGGGCTTGAGCGAGGCTGAAGCCGACGCCCTGCGTCAGCGCTACTGGCAACGTTACGGTGCGACCCTGATGGGGCTGGTGCGGCATCACGGCGTGCGCGCTGATCACTTCCTGCGGACCACGCACGACATCGACCTGCCGGCGCTGGTGCGCTTTGAGCGCGGCCTGGTGCAGTTGTTTGCGCGGCTGCCCGGTCGCAAGGTGCTGCTGACCAATGCGCCCGATGTCTACGCCGCCGCCGTGCTGCGCCAGATCGGCCTGCACGGCAAGGTGGCCCGGCGCTACACCATCGAGACCATGCGCGTGCACGGCAGCTATCGCCCCAAACCTTCGCGCAACATGTTGCGGCAGGTGCTGGCGCGCGAGCGCCTGCGTGGCACCCAGGCCGTGCTGGTGGAGGACACCGCCATCAACCTGAAGGCGGCCAAGGCGCTGGGCTGGCGTACGGTGCTGATCACCCATGGCAGCCAGGTGGCGGGCGGCCGCCGCGCACGTGCCCCCTATGTTGACCTGCGAGTCCGCTCGGTGCGCGATCTGCCGCGGCGGCTGCACGCCTTGCGCCGCGGCGTCATGGACGGCCGGTAAGCTAGGCTGAAGGTTTTCTTCTTCGACTTGCCGTCGAGCCGCATCATCCGGCGCGGTTCCTTCCACTTGTTCTCAGGAGTTTTTCATGGCATCGCAACCGGGCATCGTGCGGCGATTCTTCGGCGGCCTCTGGTGGCTGCTGGACTTCTCGCGCCGGCTGGTCCTGAACCTGCTGTTCCTCGCGCTCATTGTCGTGCTGGCCGCCGGGTGGTGGATCGGCCGCCAGGGCCCGGTGCTCAAGGACAAGACTGCGCTGGTGCTCAACCTCAGCGGCAACCTGGTCGAGCAGTACAGCGGCAGCCCGAGCGAGGCGCTGCTGGCGGATACGCTGGGGCAGACGCGGCGCGAGACCCAGTTGCGCGACCTGCTTCATGCGCTCGACGCAGCCGCCAAGGACCCGAAGATCGAGCGCGTGGTGCTCAATCTCGACGACATGACCGGCGGCGGCGTGGCAAGCCTGCGCGACGTAGCCGCCGCGCTGGCGCGCTTTAAAGGCAGCGGCAAGCAGGTGGTCGCCTGGGGCTCGTCGTTCTCGCAGCGCCAGTACTTCCTGGCCGCCCACGCCGACGAGCTCTATATGCACCCGATGGGCAGCGTCGAGCTCACCGGCATTGGCGGCAACGGCCTGTACTTCAAGGACGTGCTCGACAAGATCGGCGTCACCATGCACACCTTCCAGGCGGGCAAGTACAAGAGCGCGATCGAGCCCTTGGTGCGCAACAAGCCCTCGCCAGAGGCGCTGGAGGCCGACCAGGCGTGGATGAACAGCCTGTGGAGCGGCTGGATGGCCGACGTCGAGGCCGCGCGCAAGCTCGAAGCTGGCAGCATCACACGCCTGATCGATGCAGCACCCGAGCGGCTGGCGGCGGTGCAGGGTGACATGGGCCAGCTTGCGCTCAAGGAAAAGCTGGTCGATGCGCTGAAGACGCGTGATGAGTTCCGCGCCATCATCATTGAGCGCGGCGCATCCGAGAACGAGGAAAAGGGCACGTTCCGCCAGATCTCGCTGCTGGCCTACCTGTCGCACATCCCGCCCAAACGCGGCGACGCGATCGGCGTGGTGGTGGCGCAGGGCGAGATCCTGGATGACGACGCGCCGCAGGGCATGATCGGCGGCCGCCAGACCGCCGAGCTGATCCGCCGCGCGCGCGAAGATGACGACATCAAGGCCTTGGTGCTGCGCATTGACTCGCCCGGCGGCAGCGCATTTGGATCAGAGCTGATTCGCCGCGAGATTGAACTCACGCGCAAGGCCGGCAAGCCGGTGGTCGCCTCGATGGGCGACCTCGCTGCCTCGGGCGGCTACTGGATCACGATGTCGTCGGACGAGGTGCTGGCCGATGCCGGCACCATCACCGGCTCGATCGGCGTCTTTGGTGTCATGCCGACCTTCGAGAAGACGCTGGACAAGCTCGGCGTGGGGGTGGGCGGCGCGAGCACGACCTGGCTGGCAGCCGCCAGCAGTCCGGTCACGGCGATGGACAAGCGGCTGGCCGACATGGTGCAGACGCGCATCGGCCATTATTACAAGCAGTTCATCACGCTGGCGGCCCAGGCGCGCAACACCACACCCGAGAAGATCAACGAGGTGGCGCAAGGCCG